>WJJQ01000073.1 GCA_014729615.1 Candidatus Peregrinibacteria bacterium
AATCTAAGGAGGCCTTTGACTTGCACAAAAGAAAAGTCGTTGAATCAAAAGCATTTGAACGCGACTTAAACAAAGCTCCTGAAAATGATGAATTTGCCAAGCAACTTGCTGCTACTAAATTTGATACTCCAGAAAACGCTACTGAGCTTCCTGTGAAAAAAATGGCTGAATTAAGAAAAACTTCTGAATACTTAAAAGAAAATAGAGACACTCTTATTAATAAAATCGAAAAATATTTAAAGAATGAATCTGATTCCGGGTCTATAAAAGAGCCGTTAAAAATCGATAGACAATTTTTGGAAAGGGAATTCGATAATTATATAACTTATGTTGAAAAGCTTGAAACAAGCATCAATTATTTTCGTGAAATTGCCGAATCAGAAAGGGATGGCATTTTAGAGCCATTATTAAACGCAATCGCCAATCCGCCAAAGTCTACTGTGAAGATTGGTAAAGTAAAAACCACCGAACGGGCAATCGATAAAGTAATAGAAAAATTTGGTGGGGATCCGAAAAGAATTACAGATTATGCGAGGGGAACGTTGATATACGATAATCTTGGAGATTTATACAAGGGATTGGACGAATTAAAGGCCAGAGATGAATTTGATTTAATGGCGATAGTGGACCGTTTTAATGCAAGAAACAGTGACAGGTCATTAGACATAAATAGACCGGCGGAATCGCCTTCCGCATATCGCGATGTAAAAGTTCTGGTCCAATTAAGAAACGGGTCTGTTCTGGAAATCCAAATGCAAATCAAAGAAATGTATCACGCAAAAGAAACGGGAAGAGAGGTTAATTTACCTGAAGATTTCATAAGTTCAATAAATCAGCAGGAATACTTTGAGGCAATGCAAAAAATAAAAGATGAAAAAGGTTTAACAATTGCAATTCCAAATATTTTTGCAAGACCTTTGAACATAAAAACACAAGACATTTATACGTATGAAAGAAATTTTGAAAAAGATAGCATATGGAAAGAAAGAATGTCTAAAATTCAGGAAATTATACACAATGAAGCCTGGGAAGATTTTAAGGCGAGAACTGACAGCACCAAAACTAAAAAATCATAATTTTTGACTTAAAAGTACAAATAAAATACTATTAATTATCTACAACATGACTAACAATATGGAACACAAAATACGGGAAGAAATACCAAAAGAAGTAGATGCTGAAATAAACAACAAAGTATCGGAAGTAATTAAAAAAATGTCTTCAAAATTTGAAGGAAAAATTTCCTATTGCTTAATGGAATATTATCCAACATTGATTATTAAAGATGAGACAGGTGCAAATGAATATGTCCACATAAATGACGCGGGCGACATTGTGCATGGATGTCCCGTTCCGGATAGTTATATAACAGAGGAACAACAAAACATCAGTGCGGAAAGTTTCCCTTATGAAGTGAGAAATATGCTTTATGATGCCGGCCCGATAGTATCCGATTATTATTTTGAAGATAAAGAAAAAATTAAAAATGCACTTATACAAACTTCCAAAAAATATTTTCATAGTATACATATGGCAATTGTTAAGGGTGTAGATTTGCTGGAAGCAAATATTCCCGAAAATGCTCCTGAATGGTTTTTAAATGTACATTATGGAGCGGCGCTTTATTTTTTAATGAGCAAAAAAAATGCTTTTGAGGCCTTTTTGGCATTGCTTGAAGATACAAATGTAAGTTTGGATCAAATAGAAGAGCATTATCATACAAATATGGTGGAAAAAATGGATATTATAAGAAAGGCCAAGTCTTTAAAAGATCTGGAAAGGTATCCTTATCTGATATCAATCAAGGCATATAAACGCTATTTACAGCTCAAATACTTAAGATTGAAAGGAAAAACAGAAGAATTTAAGACTCTTGCGGCACAAACAGAAGCAGAATTTATTTCAACACTGGAAGAAAATTCATCAGAAGAAAACTCATTAACCGTAATGCTTGAAAAATTGCGTGAAGAAATTGCCTTTGCTAACGAATCACGTTAAATTGCGCATATATGCGCATCCAATTTCCACAAAACGTAAAATTCACGCAAAAGCTTACTAAAGAGCACAAATCGCTGCCCAAGCCGGCGTGGATGAAAATAAGGCCTCCCATTAAGGCCAATTACGAAGATATACAAAAAACGCTCGCACAACACAACCTAAACACGGTCTGTGCCGAGGCTCATTGCCCGAACATAAGCGAATGCTGGTCCGAGGGAACAGCCACATTCATGATTCTTGGTGACACCTGCACGCGCGCGTGCCGTTTTTGCATGGTCAAATCGGGCAATCCGCATCAAAAAATCGACCCAAAGGAACCCGAAAACCTGGTCAAAGCGGTTGAAATCATGAAGCTCAAATATGTGGTAATAACCTGCGTTACGCGCGACGATCTGCAAGACGGCGGAGCCGAGCATTACGCGAACTGCATATCTGCGCTAAAAAAAGCTCATCCCAAACTGATCATCGAACTGTTAATAAGCGACCTCAACGGCAACATGCAATCTCTCCAAACAATTCTAAAAGCCAAGCCGGACGTTCTCGGTCACAATCTGGAAACCGTCGAACGCCTGCAATCAGAGGTGCGCGACCCGCGCGCTAATTACCAAAAATCACTAAAAATCCTCAAAGAATCAAAGCGCTTGGCACCCAAAATCTACACAAAAACTTCGCTAATGCTCGGCCTTGGTGAAACGGAAGACGAAATTATTCAAACCATGAAAGACGCTCGCGCCATCAGTGCAGACATCATCACTTTCGGGCAATACTTGCGCCCAAGTCCTTTTCATTATCCCATTAAAGAATTCGTCACGCCCGAAAAGTTCAATTACTATGAAAAACTAGCCAAAAAGCAAGGGTTTCTCTATTGCGCTTCGGGCCCACTTGTGCGAAGCTCTTACCGCGCGGGCGAACACTTTATGAAAAATATAATCAATGCTACTAGATAAATTCGATCCCCTTAAAAACCAAATGGTTCAAATTCTGGATGAAAATGGCAGCCATAAAGAGGATATACTACCAAAAGACCTTTCACTCGAGGCGATTAAAGAGCTATATGAAAAAATGCTTTTTGTGCGTTTGGCCGATACTCGCGCGTTAAAAATGCAAAGATCGGGTCGCATGGGAACATATGCCAGTGTTGAAGGGCAAGAAGCCGTTCAGCTTGGATCGCATCACGCGCTTGATAAAAATGACTGGATTGTGCCTGCTTTCCGTGAAACGGCAGTAATGTGGGCGCATGGCGTGCCGATGGAAGACATTTATTTATATTGGATCGGTAACGAACGCGGCAGTCACATGCCTGAAGGCGTAAACGTTTTACCTGTTTCAATCCCGGTTGGCAGTCACATGTTGCATGCTGTGGGATTATCGTGGGCGGCTCAAATGCGCCAAGAAAACCAATTGGCTGTAGCTTATTTCGGTGACGGAGCCACTTCCGAAGGCGATTTTCACGAAGCCATGAATTTTGCGGGAGTTTACAAAACCCCCACAATTTTCATTTGTCAGAACAATCAATTTGCAATTTCCACTTTAAAATCGCATCAAACCGCGTCCGACAATTATGCAATGAAAGCCGTTGCGTACGGTTTCCCCGGCGTGCTTGTAGACGGGATGGATTTACTGGCCATGTACGCGGTCACCAAAGAAGCGGTTGAAAGAGCCCGCAATGGTTATGGCCCAACTTTAATTGAGGCATACACTTATCGTTATGGAGATCACACCACGTCCGACGACGCAAAAGTCTATCGCAAACCCGAAGAAATTGAGCAGTGGCGCAAAAAAGATCCGCTAATTCGACTTCAAAAATTCCTTGCCAAAAACGACATGTGGAACCAAAAAGACGACGATGCACTGCGCGAAAAACTGCAAAAAAAGGTCGATGAAATAACCGAAAAAGCTTTAAACACACCCGATCAGACAATAGACGAACTTTTCGACCA
>WJJQ01000074.1 GCA_014729615.1 Candidatus Peregrinibacteria bacterium
CCCAAAACAAGGAAAATATTAAAAATACTACTACCGATTATACTTCCGACTGCCAGATCATTTTCGTGTTTCATAGCCGCAACCACCACAATGGCCAGCTCGGGTAAGCTTGTACCCATTGCTATAATTGTTAAACCGATCAATGCTTCGCTAACACCAAAAAAGTTAGCTGTAATCACTGCATTATCAACTATCAGCTTACCTCCAATAATTAAACCCAATAGACCTCCCCCAACCAACAATGCCAAATACCACCATTTTTTTTGATACCATTTTCTTTCTATCCTCTTTATTTCCTCTTCTTGTATTTGTGTGGATTTTAAATCTCCATAAACATAATAAACAAAAATTATAAAAAACGATAAAAAAATCAAACCATCGCCCAACGTAAGAAAATTTTGACCCACATCCGCCCCGTGAAACCAAACATCGTATCCCAAAACCAATAGAGCAAACATTGCCAAAAAACTTAATGGAATCCCTCTTGTTAAAGTGGATTTTGTAACAGGAACATTCTTAAACATTGCCGCAACAGCCAATACCAAAGCAATATTGGCTATATTACTTCCAATAACATTACCCAAACCAATGTCAGAACTCCCCTGCACCGCTGAAATAAGCGAAACCGTAAATTCGGGCGCGCTCGTGCCAAAAGCTACCAAACTTAGCCCAATCACAATTTTCGGAATTTTTGCCTGCTTGGCAAGTCCCGCGGCTCCATCAATCAAATAATCGGCCGATTTAATGAGTAAAAAGAATCCAAATAATAGAAATATAATTGTCCAGATTGAAAACATGTTTTTTTCCTGTTATTACTTCTGATTATTGTAACACATGAATTGAACAAATGCCAAAAAAATGCTATAATTAAATGAATATATATGTATTAAATGAAAAAAATCAGAAATCAACTAGTAATATTGCTATCAACATTAACCGGAACCTTATTCGGTATGAATTTTGCATCTGCCGAAGAAACCGGTCCAACACCAATGAAAATTAATGTTGGGATCCTTCGAGCACCCGGACAAGCTGATCCGGCTGAAATAGGCAATGTAGGCGTATATATAGTTAGAGTAATAAATTTCCTTGCCTTAACCATTGGCTCTTTTGCCTTTCTGGCAATTGTAATCGGTGGCATTTTGCTTTTAACCGCCGCCGGCCAGGAACAACAAATTCAAAAAGGTAAAGATATTATTAAATTTGCCGTTATAGGATTAATAGTTGCCTTAATGGCTTATTTTATTGTCGCATTCGTTCAAAGTATTTTTTATGAATATACTCCACCACAGTAAAAAATTTGTTTCTAAAGTATTATTTGCAATACTTTCTTTTGCATTGTTGGCACCGGCAACGGCAAGCGCCGCGCCCAACATAAATTGCCAACAATTAAACGACGCGAGCGAAACACAAGATTACGTTATTTCCATTATTGAAGAATCAATAGGTTCGGCAACAGACAACTCAGCGCAAGGTGCCGACATAGACAGACCGGGCGACGCCCAAATATTGGAATGTATACGCAAAACTGAATGTACCTTGGTGCAAGACCAAGCCGGAGGTGCAGAATCGGCGGAATGCAGAAGCGAATATGTTGCAAACGGATGCACACCCCAACCCTCAAACGACAAAGGTGAAGGAACAATATGTCAAAGAGTCATGGTTTTCGTATCGGAATCCGGCCTTGGACTTTTGATGGCATACATTCAACAGATATATTTATGGGCTGCCGGAACCATTGGCATGGTATCAGTAGCGTTTATTGTTTGGGGTGGAATAAGCATTGCAACCGCGGAAGCAGACACACAAAAAATTGACACTGCAAAACAAAGAATCATGCAATCATTGTTGGGACTGGCATTACTATTCTTATCGGCAATCTTACTTAACTGGATTAATCCTAACTTCTTTCAATTCTAATGAAAAAAATTTTTTACATTTTGGTTGGATTAATCAGTCTGTCATCTCAAGTGATTGTATTGGCGCAAAAAAGACCACCGATCATTCCTGAAATACCCGGTGATAATGAAGATTTGCTATTGCCGCACCAAACATCCGGCAACATTGCGGAAGAACAATATTTCGGAGGAGTGCTTTTGCCAACAATCACGCGAACCGTTATTGCATTAGCGGGTGGTTTGGCCTTTTTGTTTATGATTGTAGGAGGAATACAAATCTTAACTGCGTATGGAAATGAAGAAAAAATTCAAAACGGCAAAAAAACTTTAACCTATGCTCTTGTAGGTTTGGTTATTGCATTACTTTCATATGCGATCGTATCAATTATCAGCGCAATAAGACTATAATGAAAAAAATATACATATTATCAATCATGGCATTGGCAAGCATTGGAAACACAATTGCATTTGCGCAAGATCTCGTGCCTGATCGTCGCTTACCCGACGGATCAACAGTCAGTAAAGTGCAACTGGTCAGAAACTTGCCCAGCAGTAACTGGCAGGTTTTACTTTCAAGCATTATACAAATTGTTTTGGCTGTGGTTGGATCTTTGGCATTAATAGCTTTCACTTATGGAGGCATTGTCATGATTACCGGTCAAGGCAACGAGGAACAAATAAAAAAAGGAAAAGAAATATTACTTTGGTCAATTGTCGCACTTATCGTTATAGCGGCTTCATATGCGCTTGTCCTTGGTATTAGTCAATTACGATTCACATAATGAATAAAAAACAGCTTTTAAAAATTATATTTATAATTGCACTAATAGCCTTACCCGCTATAGCTCTGGCGCAAGTACAGCTAAATTCAGACCTCTTAAAACCCGAATATGCTCCGGAATTTCAGGTAAGTGGGGGCAATAGAGCGAGCGTCGCAAACGTTGTCCTGCAATTAATTGCAGGAAGCTTAATATATGCGGCCGGTCCACTTGCGGTTTTAATTCTTGCATTTGGCGGGCTTCGATATGTCACTTCTCATGGTGACCAGACCCAAATGGAAGAAGCCAAAAAGACAATTACATGGGCAATTATCGGCCTATTGGTAATCATTGTTTCCTGGGCCCTGGTTGTAAATATCATTCGCATTCTTCAAAGTACCGGAGGCTAGTCAATTCTGGCAAATAAAGGCGTAGCTTTTTTTATAGCTGTTCCTGCCTTTAATAATCCCCATGATTTCTTTTCGGAATAATCATGTTCAATTTCGCTCATACCCAAAAATTCATCAATCTGATCCGACACGGTTGGTGTAAACGGCCTCAATAATAAAGAAAGATGCCTGACCATTTCCAACAAATTATATAAAACCTCAGCCAGTTTTATTTGATCCTCTTTTGCCAGCACCCAAGGCTGTGTTTCTTCCACATATTTATTTGCATAAGTGGCAAAAGATTCAACAACTTCCAATGCTTTCTTTAAGTCAAAAGCAGCAATCGACTTTTCGTACCCGGTCCATACTTCCCGCGCTTTTTGCTGTAAAAGCTCATAGTTTATATCGCCATCCGGCACGGAATTATCAAAATATTTACAACTCATGGCCAAAACACGACTAACCAAATTACCAATATTATTGGCCAGATCACCATTATAAACAGCTTCAAAACGCGCCTTACTAAAGTCTCCGTCATCAGTCGTAGGAATTTCTTTCATTAAAAAGTACCGCAAAGGATCAGCTCCGTATTTGCTTTGATAATCCAATGGATCCACAACATTGTTTAATGATTTACTCATTTTCTTGCCCTCGGATGTAATAAATCCGTGCACATAAATTGCCTTTGGCAAAGGCAACTCAGCACTCATTAACATTCCAATCCAAATTGCGGCATGAAAACGTAAAATATCTTTACCAATAATATGCGCATTAACGGGCCAGAATTTTTTAAAAGTTTCATTTTCCGTTTCGTACCCAATACCCGAAATATAATTGGGCAATGCGTCACACCAAACATACATTACCTGATCAGGATCATCCGGAACATCAACTCCCCAATTTAAAATATTGCGAGGACGTGAAAAACTAACATCCTTAAGCCCCTCTTTTATCATTGCTAAAATTTCGTGTTTTCGTGATTTTGGCACAATTTTAAGCTCTTCTCTTTCAATTGCTTCTTTAATTCTTTCACCATACTTTGAAAGACGAAAAAAATAGTTTTCTTCCTTTAATTTTTCGGGAGCTTTGTTGTGATTGGGACACATGCCATCCACCAAATCTTTTTCCAGCACATATGCTTCGCATCCAACACAATAAAGACCCTCATATGTATCTTTATAAATATCATCCTGAGACTGCAATTTTTTCCACAATTTTTGTACCGCCCGCTTATGATCATCGTCTGTTGTTCTGACAAAATAGTCATTGGACGCATTCATTTTATCGGCCAAATTTTTAAATGCCGCAGCATTTTCATCCACCAATTCTTGATTAGTCATCCCCTTTTCTCTCGCTACCTGATCAATTTTCGATCCATGCTCATCTGTACCGGTCAAAAAAAATGTCTCATCACCTCTCATTCGATGATACCTTGCCAAAACATCTGCTTGAATCAGTTCCATTGCAAACCCAATATGAGGTTTCGCATTCACATAAGGAATAGCCGTTGTTACATAAAATGTTTTTGTCATTGCTGAATTAATTTAACTTGCAATAATTAAACCTTTTTTTGAGGACAGTGTCAATTCCGCCGATAATGCATTACCTTTTCATCTGTCAGATGCTCAAGATCGTGATGGGCTTTGCAAAGCGGCACCATAAATTTCGGGCTATGAATTTTACCTATTGCTCGGCGTAGAGTATGGTGAATGTTTGTTGCTTTTTGTGGGCAGTTTGGAGCCGCGCATTTGCTGCCGTATTTGTATTGCACTGCCCTTTTGATTTTCACGGGTATGTAGCTTGATTTGGCCGTTTCTTGCAGTTTGTTGTTTTCTTCAATCTGCTTGTCACGTTGATTGAGCATGTTTCGTAACATTTCATTCACATCTATTCCCTCTTCATGTAATAGTTGTAATTTTTTTTGCACGTCATCGGCCGTTTCAAACCTGCTCACGTGCACAGATTTATGCTCTTTTATGGCTAGTTCAAGCGATCTTGATGACAGGTTTTTTGTCATGTAAACCAGTTCCGTTTGGTTTTGTTCGGTAGCGATCGATGCAACCCTCGCAAGTTTGTTCACACTGATTTCACC
>WJJQ01000075.1 GCA_014729615.1 Candidatus Peregrinibacteria bacterium
TGCCAGGTAAAGGAACTAAGCAAACCGGCACATACCGACCGCCCAACCTGCCGGTTGCGGGAACCGGCCAGCATAACCGCTTTTTGAGGAACCGAGAACCGGAAACGCCCGGCACCTTCTGCTACTGAAAAGGTAACCATACGTTACACCTCCATCGTTTGATTTTGGCGCTGTCTCGCAATAATCTTGTTCCTCTGTCAAGCATTATCTATGAAAATTTGATTTTTTTGTTGGATATTTTCTACAATGTTTTCCCATTTTATGTCGTAAATTTATAAGAACTGCAAATTATCTTATAGAGCTAATGTTTATTTATAATGTTAATTTTCAAGACGATATTTATGTTGGTATTTTCGAAAAGCCTCGGTTCCACCCTCCAAAAATGTAAGAACCTTTTCACGAATAAATGGGTTTTCTATCGCTCCTTCTGTCGGCAGCGTTGGCGACTCATACGAAAATGCCCTTGCAGAATCAATTATCAGTTTATTTAAAACTGAAATGATCTGGCGACGAGGACTATGGCGATCATTGGAGGATGTGGAGTATGCAACGTTAGTATGAGTTGACTAGTTTAATAGCAGGCGACTACTTTAACCGATTGGAAATATCCGCCTGCAGGAGCGGAAGCTGTATATTATCAAGAGCAGGATGTCCATGCTATGATGGCTGGACTCACATAAAAAAATTCACTGGTAAAGCCGGGGCGTTCACCTTTTGCGAATTCTGAATTCACTTTTCACCTTCCACGATACAAATTTCTTCATCGGTAAGGTCGTAGAGTTGATAAACCATCTGGTTGTTCCACACTACATAGTTACAAATTAAAGAACCCGATTTTTACCTTGTAACACTTTCAACTAAAAAGTCATAATGCTTCTTATCTTCATTTCGAACTAATTCCATAATGTCATTCAATATATCCGGTGTTTCTTTTAAAATGCTCATATCAAAATCCTGGATACCGCTTTCATATCTCGGATGCGAATGTGTTTCTACGAATCGACGGATTCGTTCTTTTTTCTTCTCATCGAAATCTGTTAAGAGTTTTAATCGTTGATAGATTTGCGGTTCTTTTGGATTCTTTTTGGAAAGCACAGGCACCCTAAAGGCTAAAAAGCTCTCAAGGAATTTACGAGCTATATTGGGAATTGGATAAATTCGTTCCAAATCGTGATTTTTTTCTTCGGCAATTTTATACAAAACACTAAACAAAAAATGATACTCGGATTCATAATCTAAAAGTAGCTTGTCAATTTCCAAAATTGATGAATTTCTTTGCTTCGATTCTTCTCTACAGACAGTCATGAAATATGCCCGTTCGCTTTTTGGGCAGTGATAAAACCAATTTTTCATCTGCCGAAAAAAATCAAAATGATGTGTTAGAATGAAGATTTGACCAGCGTCTTTTATTGATTCTTTAATAAAACTAGAGGCCTGAAATATGGAATTTGAATCGAGACTGGAAACAGGATCGTCCACTACCACAACACTATTTCTCAATTCAAAGCCCTCTTCCTTTATCTTTGTGAGAAAATATACGATTGCCAGGGCTGTTTTTTCTCCCTCGCTAAGATTTTTTGCTATCTCACCATTGCGAATAATCCTATACCCCTCTTTACTCTCCGTGGCAATTAACTGGATGTCGCTTCTTCCCAGGAATGCATGCAGGTCTTCCTGGATCTGTCGAGCAGGTATGTGATGACTAACTAATTTATCTCTTACCGTTTTTATTTCAGTTTGTTTTTCTTCGATTGTTGTTTTAATCGTAAAACATTCTTCTTCCAAGTCTTTTAAATTTTTGCACAGTTCATCGTACATAGGTAAAAATTCTACAATATAGTGTAGCTCTAACTCTTTCTTGGCATTATCAATTTGATTTTCAAAATCGTCGGTCTTTTGGTTATGATTTTTTATAATTTCGTTAATTCGATTAAAATAGCTAAGTTCAATCGGCATCGTTTTTTCTAACGAAAATGAAGAAAATGGATCCTTCTCTTTTTGGTTCAGAATAGAAAGAATTGAGTCTAATCTTTCATTAAACGAATCAATGGCTTTTTCTGCTTTTTCCTTTTGCCTAAGATATTCAGTAACAAATTCATCATATAGACGTGATGATTCAGGGAAATCAAGATTAACTCTGTAGGAGGCACATCTGTTTTTTAAAAGTTGGATTGATTCCATTATTCTCTGGTATTGGTCACTGAAGTGCTTCTCTAAGTCCTTAAAACGACTTGGTGGAATCCTTTGGTCGCAAAAAGCGCAAATTTCAAGAGTTTTGCCTTTGTGAATTTTAAGCCCTTGTTCTACCCATTTGTTTACTTCCTGATCTTTTTGTAAGTTTTCAATTACCTGTGTAGTAACTGTATTTGTTAGAATTCCTGTTACTTGCTTTTCAATTTCAGCCAAATTAAGATTTGGCATAGTTATATTGTTGATTGTTGCTCTGCTTGTTTGCTGAATCGATTTATTTAGTTTGGAGATATGCTCGGCTGATAATTTTAACTTCTCCAAATTCTCAAGTTTCCGTGCGTTATTGCTGATTGATTTCTCTATATCTGAGCGATCGTAGTTACGATAATAATCTTGTTTTGCTGTAGTAAGAGCGTTTTTAATGTCCCTAGCTTTGCTTTGGATAGTTTTATCTTTATTACTTTTTGCTTTTTCAAACTCTGATTTTTTGATGTCAATTTTGGTTCTTAATTCACCAAGCTCTTTTTCAAGAGCAACGATTCGCTCTTTGTCTGTTTTACTTTTCTTTGAAAGAAAGTAAATGGGCCTAGGCCCCTCGCTACGAAAAACACTATCTTCGACAAAATCTTTATTGAAAACACGAATTCTCTTAAACGCGTCTAAATCGTTGTGACTAATTGTTCTTTCATTATCAAGTTTAAAATCAAATTCTGGCTGTCTCTCAGGGTGGGTATAATAATTTTCACCCATTTCAAAAGATCTGAGAATACGAGAAAAGCATGTTTTTCCTGACCCGTTCCAACCGTAAATAAGGTTGTACCTCTTAAACTCCGGTAAATTGTTTGCAGGTTTGAAATCCACAAAGGAAGGGCAATTTTTGATTTTAACTATGCCTTTTATCATTTCGTACTTCCCTCTACAATTTGTATCTCTTCCTCGGACAGGCCGTAGAGCTTATACACCATCTGGTCGACCTCCCGCTCCAGTTCTTTGACCGTGGACTGTTTTTGAGGGTTTTGCAGGTAGTCATCGGTTTTGGTGATGGCGAGGATTTTTTTAACGAGATCAGTCAAGGCCTTTTCTTGATCTGTGTTAGGCTTAGGGATCGGAGTGTCTTTGAGATATTCCGCCTTAATCGCCACATTCAGAAATTTGGTTGCATAGAGATAATTGATAAGATTAGAGTTCAAAACTGCCAAAAGATAATAAATCGGGGCGTCGTCAATTTTAGGAACGATAAAATTAAGACCCTGAGTACCATAAACGCCTATTTCGTCCATCGTTGCAACAACCCGCGTTTCCAATCTGGGGTTTCTCGTGCCTTGTACCAGAATCTTCGGTACGCGATCGAGTTGCGCTTTGACACGAGGCCATTGGAGCGAATACCACGGAATGATACCACGCTGACATTCACGACGCTTTGTCAGTTTAGAGCGAAATTGCGATAGCCATTCTTTCGAATTAGGAAATTTCGTAATATCAGTCCCACCGTTCACATAGAGAATACGACGCTCTGTACTTCGAATAAACCATTTTTCAAAGTCGCGACCCAAAAGAACTGGGTGAAGTAAACCTTTTTCAATTTCTGCATTTCGAATTTGCTCTAAGTTTGGAAGAAAAGCAGTGTTATTGCCGGTTACAATTCCCTGAAACACATCGAATCGCTCTTTAATGCGTTCGTGTTTCTTGTCAAAGATTTTATCGAAAATCCTTTCACCGCCAGCATCATGTGAAAAACTTATAACATTACCGTATTTTTTAAAGTGGTCGGCAGGGACTTCTGTAGTGACGCGCTGTTTAAAATCCAGAGCATTAACCAATCTAATCTTATCCGAATGAGGTTTTTTTAAAAAAAGAACACAAACGTCATTACTGGCCTCAAATATTTTATTACCCAAGTAGAAAACTTCACTTAACCAGTGATTATCAAGCATTAAGTCACGCAGTTTTTTGTAAGAAAGGTTGTTAAAAATCTGCTGAGGTATTATGAAGGTAACAGTCCCTTTTTTATTTATCAAATTTGTCAATGAAAGCTCAAAAAAGAGACCAAAAACATCGTAACGTTTATAAAAGGTTTTGTACTTCTTGGCGAAATATTCCTTTTGTTCTTTTGGAACGAGTTCAACATTTAAATAAGGCGGATTGGCAATCACCACATCAAACCCGCACTTGTTATGAAACACTTCAGAGAAGTAGACTTCAAAATCAAATTCCGTATGCCCATTGGTGATTTGGTTGATCAGGTCGTCGATCTGCTTTTTGTATTCCTGCTTTTTGGTGGGGTTGGTTTCGCTAAAAAATAGCGGCTTATACTTTTCGAGGTCATTAAAAAGCTGTAGGTTGAATAAATCTTTCTCCACACCCAGCAGTGAATTGCCACAGACGATTTTGTAATCCAGGTTCGGCAGCGGCTTGATGTTTTTTATATTCTCTTCATCCACCACCAGCGAGAGCCATAGCCGTAGTTTTGCTATTTCAACCGCTCCTGGGTCAATGTCTACGCCGTAGAGTGAATGCTCAATACAGCGCCGTTTGAAATCATAATCGCTGCGTCCGCCATCTTGCAGAAACACGGAAAGGACACTCCGCAACCGAACAATCTCTGCCATCATGCCTACGGGAAATGCGCCGGAACCCACCGCCGGATCACACACGGTAATCTCCTCCAGCCAGCCGTCAATGATTTTGGCATTTCCGCGAATACCGTCGGATAAACGAGAAGTGTATTTGGCTTGTTTCTGTATACCCGCTTTGATGTTCTGTTCCTTGATAAGCACGGTGGCTTCGTGCTCCGTTATCAGTTCTCCCACTTCGATCAAGTCTTCTATATCTTGTTTGCTTATAGGTGTATCGAGTTGTGTATCTTCCGCCCGGGTTGCGAGATAATTGATCAGACTCTGTTTACACATGTAGTGGACAATTTCCCGCGGGGTGTAATACACACCGAACTTTTTGTCAAACTTGCTTTCCTCGCCCTTTTTCCCGCTTTTTAATACCTTGGTAAACTCATCGAAATTGTCCGGTCGAATAGCGTTGAATTTTTCGTACGCCTTGCCCAGCAGTTCCGGGTCAATGGCCACTTCCTTTTCCAGGGGCTCGTCTTCCCGAACGGTAAAGTTGTAGCGGTCAAACACATCAAGAATGCCATTGCCGGTGTCTCCCTCTTTCATCTTTCGTTCATTGGAAAAGATGTCATTGGGCAGGTGGATATCCGTATGGACCCAGTCATAATTGCCGATTGGGTCAAAAAGGCCGCCGTTTAGGAATGGAATTTTGCAGTTGAAACGGCTGTAATAGTCATCATCATGGTTGCGATCTATGCGGAGGGCCTCGTAAAATAGCGGCTCCAGGATATCGTTGAACAAATTTTGATAACTGCCGTGGGTTCCTCTAAACAATTCACGTAAAAATTGCTTCGAACCGTTGCCCCAGTCATCATCGCGGCCTACACCGAACCAGCCCTTTTTCTGCAAAAAATAGAGAAATACAATCTGTCCCAGCAGTTTCTTGGCAAAGTTGACCGTGTCCACACCTTTAGTTTCAAAGTCTGCCTTGACTTTGGGATTATTCTTGACAACTTCGTCCAGCGCTTCCTTGGTATGTATAAACAGCTCGCGGTATTTTAGGAAGAATTCTTTGGTGACGGTCTCAATATTAAAGGCTTCTTCAAGTTCATCCAATGTTGGGGTGTGTTCATCATCGGCAAGTATCTTTACCAGTCTGCTCTGTGCGGTGTGGCTTTTTTCATTGGAGCCGACCAGAAACGACCAGCGCCGGGCAGGGGTGAACTCCTCTTTGACCTTCATTTTTCCGTTTTTGGTCTTTTCGAATTTATAATCCATCTTAACCAGTGAAAAACGCCAGTCAACAAGGGTCGGAGCGACATACGCGACCAATGCCGCATCTTTCATGGTACCGCCTCGGCTGCCGTTAAGATACCAGGCGATAAAATTTCGTTGCATGGTACGGGCGCGCTCTAGAGAGGTCTCTTTCTGCAGTGTGATGATGAGGATGTCCAAATTATGTTCGCCGTCTCTGTATTTTCCGATCCGTTCCAAAGTTTTGATGTATTGACGGTATGCTTCCGGAATATAGTTCCCCTTATAAGTGAATGGGGCCTCTTCAATATGATTTAACAGGTTCCTTACAAATCCGTTAAACCTTGATTTGTCAAAAGGGGTTTCAAAGGTTTCCCGTATGAGTTTTTGTGCCTGTTGTTTATTCATAGCGTTTCCTGGTTTATATATATTTTGTGCTTTTATCGGCCATTTTCCCGCCATTTCCGCCACATAACAGTCATGTATCCGTCATGAAACCAATTGATAATGTGTCCCCTTCTTTTCCCCTTTTTTTTGAACAACTTCTTTTTGTATTAAATCATCAAGATCACGCAAGGCTGTACGTTCGGAAACATTATTCAGTTTTTGATAATCAGAATTTGTAATCTTACCGTGCTCCTTGATATAGTGAACAGCCTTAATCTGCCGACCGTTCAACCCAAGCTCGTGTAAGTCTTTTTCGTTCCATTTGTCTTTGTAAAAAGTAATGGACATAACTCCATGTTCATTATTGAATTCCGGTTCCGGTAAACCTTGGTCACGGCATTTTTCAATGATTTTCAACGTTCCCCGGCCCCATGCTTCAATAAACCCGGCAAAATAAAAGATATCCGCCAGCAGTTTATTACGCGGTTTGGAAAGATGGTTTTTTTTCAAGTCTTCAATTGTTATTTCCGGAGGCAGACTTCCTTCATTCATAATGATCATTTTATCCGGGTAAACCCGTATTTGGATTTGTGAGAAACCGTGATAATCCCTGTGAATAAGCGCGTTGATGATAGCTTCCCGCAGAGCCTCATCGGGATATTCAAGTATGTCCCTGCGGTGGATTCCTTCGTAAGAGATGTTGCTTTGAAGATATTTTGTCCGAAGGATTCCCAGAGAATCATCAAGCTGCCTAAAAAGATTACCCTTAACGATATCCGTTGTTTGAATATCGGTGTCAGTTAAAAACTTCCCGATTTTTACCACCCCATGGCTGTAGAATCGCTGCGGATCGGAACCGAATAAAAGAACTACGGCTCTTTTAAGCTTGTTGTCTTGTATAAGATTTAGTTTATCTAAAATCGTTGAATGATCAGTTTCATTCACAATACCCGGAAGACGGTCGGCAGCAAGTCTTTTGAACTCATTAATTGTAGACGGATCAAGTCCTTTTATGTCGCACTGCTCTTCGATACTATTGTCCCAAGGAGTACCGGATTTTTTTAAAAGGAAATCGGACAGTTCCTTACCACGCAGTTCCTGAACGGTACTCCCACTTCTAAAATAATACTTTCCATTGCAGGATACGGGGATTGAAGACTGTGGAACCGTAATACGGATGATTTTATGCCCAGCTATTACATCAAGTTCAACAGAAGGCAATATATTCAATTTATTTCTAATAATATTTGGAATGTCTTCCAACAGCTTTTTCGTATTCTTTAATTCAAAAGGATTTCCCTGGTCGTCAAGACCAAGATAAAGCGTCCCGCCGCTTGCATTTGCCATCGAGGCAATGGCTTTTAGACAATCATCGTTCCATCTCCGTTTGTATTCGATATTGTGGGACTCTTCATCAGTCATTATCAGTCACCTGCCAAATACAATGAAAGAATCACTTCTCGCTTTCCGGTTACCGACGGGCTATGTTCTGCGTAATGGCTTTGCAGAAGCCGGTCGGGGATATAGGTTTGAAGCGTTGCCAGCACTTTGAAGGGATTAATAAGTTCGTCTTCTAGAGCATTCAGCCCTTTTAATGTATTCTTTGCGGTTTGTTTTGGTAGTCCGCCTTCCTCAAGCTGTTTCAGGACCTTTTTCAGGTAGATTTCCTGGTCATCGGTAAGTTTTTGAGTGTTTTTCAGGGTTGCTTTTAAAATCTTCAGGACATTGGCGGCGCTGTCCTGCCCCCTTCGTTTTCTCGGCGCTGCCATCTCTTCGGTGGTTGCAAGGATAAAGGCCTCTTTGTTTTTATCAAGCATATCGTACATCGTTTCGGGGAGTTTTGACTTTTGTTCCTGTGGTGTACTCTCAAGAAGTGCTGCCGCGGACATGAAATCAAGTTCTTGGGCGGTAGCCGCCCTGCCGTTCGCTATGAAAAACTTTTGCAGTTTCCCCCGCCTGAAGTAGGTGATGAGTGCGTCCTTGACGAGATCTTTTTCCCCAGGTAAATTTTCTTGCGGATTGTCTTTTGCGGTTCGGGCTTTTTTCGGCAGATGTTTGATCTTTTCGAAAAGTTCCGGGTCATTTTCACGGATATCCCGAATCAACTGCAAATATTTCAGTTCACTGTCTTCTGCCTCATCGTCATCTTCAAGCGTCTTTTTAGAAGTCAGACGGTCGAAAAGCTCATGGGAACCGATGGGTTCACCTTCGGTTAACAGTTCGGCATCCCCGCCGAGGAGAGTCAAAAATGCGTTAATTTTACCTTCCGCTGCTTCTTTGAGTTTAATCTGGTCGTTTGACTGAATGGTAGGAAAAAAATTAAAGGTGTGGATTATTTCAAAGGGCGTATCCACACGGTTGATACGTCCTACACGCTGCATCATCCGGGTGGGGTTCCAGGGGATATCGTAATTAATCACCACATTGGCCCTGTGGAGGTTGACGCCCTCGGAAAGTACTTCCGTGGATATAAGTATACGGTATTCATCTTTATTATGGCGCGAGCGAGCATCAAAATTTTCAATCACTTTGTCCCGAACCGATTCACCGGAATCGCCGGTAAACAACAACGCTTTGCTGGGATATTCCCGGTTAATATTTTTATACAGATAATTTGCGGTTTCTTTCGATTCGGTAAAAATAATCAAGTGATTTTTTTTGAGCACCGGGTTGTGATCAAGTTCTCGTGTAAATTGTAACAGTTTCGGATCGCGGTCCACCTGCTGCCAGAGAGTTCTAATCTGTTTTAGGATGCCAAGATCGTGTTCCAGGTCGTTTGTTAAATCCTTTCGAAAGTCCTTACTGTCATATTTTTCCGCCTTGCCTTCGTCTATCAACTTTTGGATCGCCTCGTCGTCGTCATTTTCCAGAAGTTCAAAAATCTTATTGGTATGCTTTGCGCTGACATACACGGAACCGTTGCTGAACTCCTGAAGGAACATTTCATAAGAGTGAAGGAATCGCTCGATCGAGTTTCGGAAGGCGAAAAAACTGCTTTCAAGGCGTTTTACCAGCAGAATTTTCATAAATCGACCCATATTTCGCTGGGACTGTGCTTCTAATTGGTCAATCTTTCCTTCGTAATACAGCATCGGCATATAGCGCGCGTATTTGAATTGTTTGGCAATCAGGTCGATAGTGTTGTTGAAAATTTCATTTTCTTCTTCATTGAGCTCATAGAAAAACTGGACCGGTTTTTCAACCTGAGGAAACTTAAGTCCTTGTTCATGGATGTCTTTGGAAAAATATCTCTCAATTTCCGTACGGGTCCGTCTGACCATAAGGTATTTCAGCACCTTGTTGCGTATTTCCCGGGAGTTTTCTTTTACCGTTGTAATATATTCATTGTAGTCTGCTTTCCGGTCCAGGTTCTTGACTTTGTTTTCCAATTTAGAGAAAAAAGCATCCAGATCCGGTAGGTTGGGTATAGTGCTTTTTTTTGCTTTTTGAAACAGTTTAAGCAGACTCAGAATGTCCTTCGGAGTATTGTTATAAGGGGTCGCGGTGACCAGGACAACCCGCTTGCCCCGGCAGATCTCAGCAAGCTTTTCATAGGTAATGGTTGTCTCCGTTCGGAAGCGGTGCGCTTCGTCAATGATGATGTTGGCGTACTTCTCCGTACCTCTACTTATCAGTTGATCGAGTTTTCCAAGGGATTCAAAATCTGCCGGCACCCTAAAATCGGAAAACACATTAGGCCATGAACCGGGATTTGCTTTTTCCAGAAGCACGGGAGGACCGATAACCAGTGTTCTTCCTTCCAACTGGCCAGCCAGCATGGCTGAGATATAGGTTTTTCCCAGTCCGACCACATCTGAAATAAAGACGCCGCCGTATTCCAACAGAATTTTTTTTGCGTTTAAAACCGCCTGTTCCTGATATTCAAGTTTTTTAAACTCCTCCGGCAAATATCGAATAAAAACCTCATCCGTCTGGCTCAGTTCATCCTTAAAATATTCATAAAGGAATTTTAGATACAACTGATAAGGCGTGATGTTTTGGGTTAGCCATGTTTTCCCCTGTATGGTCTGAACATAATTTTCACTCACGTCCACCGCATTCATCCACAGTTCATCAAACTTGTTGAGGGCAAACTCGTAGTCAATACTATTTTTAAGCTCAATATTGAATTCAAGATTATCAACAAGACCTCTTTGGGTAAAATTGCTGGAACCGGTTATCACTCTGCCGATATCTCTGTCTCCTTCACGAAAAGTCATGATGTATAGTTTCGCGTGGATGTTTTGTGAAGGATATGCCCTGATTTCCAGTTTTCCGCTTCTGATCCAATCAATAAACGTGTGCACGCCGTTTTCAATGTACAGTTTGTCCACGGATTCGGTTATTTCGGCTTCAACAAGGTCTTCAATCTGCTGTTTAGCTTGAGCATGGGAGAAGTTAAATGATTGTTGCATAGGAGGATCTTCCACCTGCATCATTTCAAATGTCTGTCGGTTGGTGCTTATGCCGATCAAAATGCGTATTTTCTCTGTATTTTCCAATGCAGGATAGATCGCGTGGAAACCGCTTGAATAGAAATATCCTACCAGGCAGTCAAAAAAAGAGGTGTCTTTAATCAGTACTCTGAACCGTTCTTTGAGGCTTATGTTTTCTTCGTTTGTTATGAAGGATAGATCAGTATTCATTATTTGACTACCGGCCGCCATGTCTTTCTTATAGTTTTAATACACAAACAAGCAATTTTCAATTATACACACTTAACAATTTTTTTACGATCCCTTGTTTGAATCTTCATTTTGTAAAATTCTATCTGCTATCATACTTTTTAATTATCAATTCTTTTATTTTCGATAATTTATAAACTGTTTATAGATGAAATAAGAAATTGAAACATTGTAAGCTTGGAAATATCCAACAAAAAAATCAAATTTTCATAGATAATGCTTGACAGAGGAACAAGATTATTGCATTTACGCCTCCTTAAAATCAAACGATGGAGGTGTAACATATGGTTACCTTTTCAGTAGCAGAAGGTGCCGGGCGTTTCCGGTTCTCGGTTCCTCAAAAAGCGGTTATGCTGGCCGGTTCCCGCAACCGGCAGGTTGGGCGGTCGGTATGTGCCGGTTTGCTTAGTTCCTTTACCTGGCA
>WJJQ01000076.1 GCA_014729615.1 Candidatus Peregrinibacteria bacterium
ACGCTGGATGTTTCACGTGACACATTTTGAAAGGGCTTTTAGCTCAGTTGGCTAGAGCGCTGCATTCGCATTGCAGAGGTCGGGGGTTCGACTCCCCCAAAGTCCACCACGCCATATGTTGTGGCACTAACAAAAAAATCCCAAGTGGGAATTTTTTGTTGCAAAATTTTTTGAATTGTTTCACGTGAAACATTTTTTAGTCTTAGTACAAGGTCTTAGTCCTAGTAATGATAATTCCAATTGTTTCACGTGAAACAAATAGTGCAGATTCCTCCTCCAGACGTTAAACGTGATTCCCCACCCTTTACTAAAGGAGGCTTGTCATGAGGTTTTACAGGAAGTGATTGGTTGGCGAATCCTCCGCCTCTTATGACTCGGCGCCTCCTTTACTAAAGGAAGTTTACTTGGATGCAAATGTTTCACGTGAAACAATTAGTTAAATTCCACTTTTGATTCCCCTTTTTATTAAAGATGGTCCGTAGGATTGTTTCACATGAAACAATCCTGAAACTAGTTCAGGATATCGTTGGTAAAAAAAAGTTGACGTTATGTCGACTAAAGTTGGTTTTTTTAGGCTTTGTAGAATTTTTTCGTGACCCTGCCACTCGGATTCGTCGAAGATTTTGTTGTGTAGAATACCGGAGTTGAAATCGCTTAAGTAATTCTATCACGAATATTTCATGCATTGATTATTTCCAATTCGTGATTTCTTCGGAGTGGACAGCGGTGAAAGAGCGGAAGAAGTTGATAAACTATACAGAATTCCTTGTTATTTAGGTCATGAACCACTTGTCCAATGAGAACTTCGCAGAATCTATCAATTTTTTTTGGTACCCATTTGATTCCTCTGCAAAGTTTATGGCAAATGGACAGCTATTGGGTCAATTGTTTCACGTGAAACAATTTGAATTGAGTTTAGAGTTTCGTCTGTTTGGTAAAAGAGAGGCAACTGTTTCACGTGAAACATTTACTTCATTTAGCATGATAAACTTTTTTACCTACCGCGCCATAGAAGAGTAAAGAATTGTTTCACGTGAAACAAAAAAGACAGTTGGTCGCTTAGAGTTGGGTCTTGAGGTTTTGGTGAATTAATTGATGGTCTTGCCTTTCTGGTATTATAGACTAGCCATTAGCGAAACAATTAGATTCTTTGAAGTCAGGGGAAAGTGATACGGGTCCTGGAAACTCTGGAGTTAATCATGTCCAGTTCGTGATCTCTGTGCGGTAGGCAATAGTAAAAAAGTGGATAGAGAATCGGTTCTTGGTTTTTTGTACCGTAGACTGCTTGAGTAAAGCGAAGGTCGAACAAATGCGATGGTTTTGGTTTGTTGTATAACCATTACCACCCTAGGAGAATTTATATTTGGGTTGGATAGGAGTCAATGTTTCACGTGAAACATTTTTAAGCTTTAGTTCTTAACTCAGTAATTTGTTTAGACTCGGAGAGAGCTTACTCTTCAGTTGTTCCACAGGATTGGAAAAAATATGTAAATATTTTACGACGCATAAGTATTTACTAGAACTAGCTTAGAAAGAGGTATCTGGTGCCAAAAAGTTTACATTACATAAGGTTTGTTTAAACTATAAGTATAAACGGCTGTCGCCTGTCAGATCTATCCAATTTAGTTACCACGAAATATATTTTTATAATTACTGATTATCAGCTGGTAACTTAGTTTAGCATTAATGTGTTTTGCAAAAAGTTTTAATACGAAAGTAGATTAAGATGATTAAATGCTTGTTTTGGGAGATAAATTCGCCATAGAGTATTTTTAATTAATAATTCAAATCTGAGTAAACTGTGTATATGTTGGTTATAACGTGTTTTTTTGTGCGCAAAAATGATTAATGAATTTTTATTTAATTTTACTTAATTTACAATAAATTTTTAACTATTTATTCATATTTTTCATACCAAAATATACATTTAAGCTCTGTTGATAAATATTAATAATTTTATGAAAAATAGCAGTTTCGACCAACTAATTTTTAATAAACATAAAAAACTCCACAGTTAAGATTTTTTTTACCCACAGGGCGTATATTTAATGAAGCTCTTTTTTTTATCTATGTTAAGCAAAATACTTCTGCCCTTATATATATATTAAAATATAGTTAACAAACAAAAAGCAAATATGAACAAAATTTTGCGCTTAACTAAAACAAAAAATGCCGTTTTGTTCATAGGGACATTGTTGTCTCTAACTTTTGTGTTTGTAAAAACAGTACATGCGATTACCGTAACAATACCCACGACAGATGTTTCTTTCAGAATTGAAATCGAACCAGCCGATTTAGTTCAATTTTTTTCACATGGTTTACATTTGCCGTTTTATAATCCACCGCCATATTTCAGTGTGATTACCGTGGAAGATGAAGTTCAAAGAATCGAATTAGTAACTCCTGAAGATAATATTCAAACAGAAGAAGATCGGGTTGAATCGGAGAGTGAAATCGATAGGACGCAAGTTATTGCACAACCTGACTCTGACATAATTTTTTACGCATCTTCGACGGATGAACTTTTTCAGCAAATATTCGCACTTGACTCGATAAAAGAATATTTGCCGCAACCGGAAGTGGATGTAACGGAAAGATTTGTGACAAATTATGAAACAATCACGAATATTGTTTACACAACGGCAACATTACCGGTAGCTTTTTCTACTTCGACTATCGGGGATTTGGAGGTGTTGAATCAAGAGAAACTGGAACAATTGGTGAATAATATTATCACGAATTATGCCACCACAGTTACGGCAAGTGATGGCTTTGTATTTCCTGAAAATTTTACTTTCAATCAAGCAACCGGTTCTTCCATGGCATTGGCTGTGTATTTGACGATTAACGGAATCAGGCTGGATGACTCCGGCGGAGATAATCAAACATCGGGAGCAACCTTGGTGGGCGTATTTGATGAGTTTGCAAATTCAAATTCCGAGACACTGCAAGATGTTTTGTATGATTTTGATACAGGTTTAAGTACGGTTTCATCCACTTTGGCTTTAGCGATTTTAAATTTGGATTCAGTTTCTTCGACCATAGTTGAAATGGGATTGCAAATGAGTTTTTTGTCAGAAAGAATTACCGGCAACTATGAGTATGTTCGCAATGTAGCGGGTGAGACAGCCAAGTTGCGCGAGGAATTTGACGCATTGTCCGCTTCGACTTCGGCAATGGATTTACAGCAGGTAACTGACGTTGGCAATCAAACAACCAATGCGATTCAGTTTGCCGGAGGGACATCAACCGCGGCGGTGTATATTCAAAGCGTGCTAAACGTCACGGGTCTTACCACTCTTTCCAATCTTGTGTTTGCCAATGCGACCGGAACAAATCTTGCTCTTAGCAATTCACTTTCGATTGGAGGCATACAGCTTTCAGCGACCGGAATCTCGAACCTGACATCAGGCGCGACGTTGGTTGGAGTGTTTGATGAGTTTGTGAATTCGAATGGCACGAACGTACAAGAGGTTTTGGCTGATTTGGATACGGCGATTAGTACGGCATCATCAACTGCCATGAGTTTGGATTTTGATAATATCTATGATCAGTCGATTGCGAATGGAAATCCGCAAATGGAGATTGATAACGGTGATTTTGGCATTGCCTTACAAGGTAGTAATGATTTATATATAGATTTGCAAAGCAGTGGTGATTTTACCGTTCAAGACAATGGAACCGGCTTTTTCTATATTCGTGATAACCGCAGTATGGATTATACCTTTACGGGTAATGCTACTGATGCAATTGACGTTAGCGCGAACAGCATTAGAGACAAAACCATTGTTGATGTTAGTGCGGACGGCTTGACGTCAGGTGAGGGCATGAGCATTGAGAGAGCGGATAATTCGGGATATGATTTTACAAATAATTCGACCGGATTATTATCAGTGAGACAATTAGATAATGAAGCGGGATCAATCGGTACGGCGTTATTTGTTGAACAAAGTGGCACCGGTTATGCGATTGATGTGCAATCGGGTGATGTAAACGTGAATGATGACTTGATTGTTGCCGGTTATTCCAATTTGCAGTTGGCTACATTTACAAATGCTACAGGAACAAATTTTGCGTTAACCGGATATGTTAATTCGGATCTTTTACCGATGATTACGGATCAGTATTATTTAGGTGATGCAACACAAAGGTGGTTAGGTTTATTCGCAAAAAATGTTACCACGACCAATTTATCGGCTGTAAATATTGATACAAGTAAATTATCGGCGTCTTTGGTTACTACAACGCAATTATTTGTGGGGGGGATGCAGATAACATCCTCTACCGGCATACAGGATTTACAGCAAGTTACAAATCAGGGAAATGTTACAAATAACTGGATTGAATTTAATGGTGGAACCAGTACAGACGCGTTAAAAATAGAATCAGGAGAATTTATTGGTTCGGATGTATTGTACGTACATAACACTTTTGGCGGCGGTGGTGGAAATGCATTGCATGTAGAAACGGAAGGCGGTAATTGGGAACCGGCGGTGTATATAGAAAATGATGGAGTCATGCCCGGTTTACTCATTGAAAACAAAGGGGCCGGAAATCAGTACGGATTGATAGTGGACGGAGGTTTTGTTGGTTTTGGCACCACGACACCGGACGCGGCTTTAACTGTTTTTTCTGATCCGGGGGAATATGCACACTTTGCGGGAACCGATGATACCAAAGGATTTTATATGGGCGCTGATCTATATGGCAATGATTTGGGTATTGCATATAATGATAAGAGCGACATGATGATTTCTACCTATTTTGGCGGGTCTGTTCCAAACGCTTATGATTATGTTTTCTTAGGTAATAGGCATTTAACTGTAAGGCAGGCAAGCGGGAATGTAGGTATTGGTACGCAAGATCCTTCATTGTTTACACTTCAAGTAGCGGGCAATGTGGGTCCAAACGCACATAATATATATGATTTGGGTTCGGCTACTACGAGTTGGAGGAATATTTATGCGGCTGGTTTTGTATCCACAACCGCGTTATATATAAATGGTATAGCTGTAACCACCTCTCTGCCCACTTTGGCTCAAGTAACATCCGAAGGTAATATTACAACCGATTCGATTCAATTCGCAGGCGGGACATCAACTGCTGATTTTGCAGTTCAGGGTAATTTGATCTCAGATTACGCAGTCTTTACCGCGGCAACTTCGTCGGATTTATATGCCACAACTTTTGGATTCGATTCAGCGGTTGGTGCTGAGTTTGTAGCGGGGGATGCAACAACTACAAATCTTTTTGCGACTAACTTGGAAGCTGTAAATGCCAATCTTTCCAATTTGGATTATAGTCACGCCACAGGAACAGGCTTGGCATTATCTTCATTTCTTACAATTAACGGTATTCGCTTGGATGATGTTGGAGTGTCAAATATAGCGTCAGGCGCAACACTCGTGGGCGTGTTTGATGAATTCGCCAATTCCAACGCGACAACAGTGCAGGCCGTGCTTGCGGATTTCGATTCTTGGATTACTACTAATGCAAATGATATTGCTTACGCATTATCGGAACTCGCCACGGCGACATCTACAATTGCTACAATCATTACAGATTTGAATTCCGTTTCATCAACTTTAGCTACAACTATTTCAGATTTGCAATCAGTCTCATCCACTCTATCTCAAACTCAAACAGAACTGCAAAGCGTCTCATCGACAGTTGCCACTAATACAGCAAATATTGCGCAGAATGCGGCGGATATCTTGCAAGTCTCCTCAACCGCGGCGCAGAATACGCAGGATATTTCGGATTTGGAAACAGACTTGGCTATAGCGACATCAAGTATCGCTCAAGTCTCTTCGACAGCCGCGCAAAATACACAAGATATCTCAAGCGTGTCATCCAGCTTGGCCGGTACTCAAACTGATCTTGATACGGTATCGACTACATTATCTAATGTTGATCTTCAATATGTTACGGACCGCGGCGCTTTGACCACCAATGCAATTCAGTTTGCCGGAGGCACATCAACCGCGGCGGTGTATATTCAAAGCGTGCTAAACGTCACGGG
>WJJQ01000077.1 GCA_014729615.1 Candidatus Peregrinibacteria bacterium
GTGGTGTAATCAGCAACACTTGCCCATAAATTGCAAAAAAAGCAAAAAAATGTTAAAATAATACAAAACAAAAAAATAAAAAACAAAAAAATGAAAAGAAAACTAATTCTAATTTCACTCATTTCGCTACTTTTTGCTTTGCCGCTTTTTGCAAGCGCGCAAACAGAAAATTGTGACTTTCAAAAGCCCGAACAATTCAACTTTGACGCAAAATTTCTTGCCACAAGAAAAAATGGAAAAGTGGAGCCGGGTGAAGTTTTTGAAACAAAAATATACATCAAAAACACGGGCAACACTCCTTGGTTTTCAGAAGACAGCGCTTGCGCTTGGCCAAAAATAAACCTTGGTACGGACAATGATCGTGACCGAAACAGCCCATTCCATACAAATACACTAATGTGGGATTCCAACTGGAAACAACCAAACCGCATCAAAATGTCATCAAGCAGAGTAAATCCGGGTGAAATTGCCGAATTCACGTTTTGGAGCAGAGCGCCCCAGAAAGACGGTTTTTTTCGTGAATACTACACACCGGTTGTGGAAGGTGTTAAATGGATGGAAAACGCGAAAACAAAATCTGACCTTATTGTAGGCACGGGAAACATCAATCCGGAAAACAAAGACCTTTTACAATATATCGATAAAAGCTTGGATCTTTCCGAAATCAACTTGGAAGGAGATAAAAACATTTTGGTTGATATTTCCGACCAAAAAATGTGGCTGAGAGTCGGTGATCTTAGCATTCGAGAATTTCCGGTAAGCACGGGAACATACCGAACCCCCACCCCCATAGGAGAAACACGCATTATCAACAAGCAGGAAGTAAGAGTTGGCTCTGCATGGCCTCATTACATAATGCCAAAATGGATGATGTTCAGACACGGCGGTTACGGTATCCACGCATTGCCAAGTTTAGGTAATGACAATGGAGTTTTCTGGCGCGAAGCGTTAAACCATATTGGCACAAGAAGAAGCCATGGCTGCATCAGACTTTTACCATGGGATGCCGAATATGCCTATGACTTTGCCGAAGTGGGAACTCCGGTAAAGGTGCAATACTAATTTCGAATAAACTCTCGAACAATAACTCTTATAGTTTCAAGAGTAAGTTTATCGTTCATTAAATAGGTAACAAATCTTTTCATGTCTCTGTCGATATGACGCGGATATCTACTTGGCCATAATGCTAAAAAGTGCTTTGAAACAGCAGTAAACAAAATTTCCGCATCTTCGGGGTCATTTAAATCCATGTCATTATAAAACTCTTTCACTCTATACAAACGTTGGGCAGTTGTTTCGACAACATCATTCAATTCCAAGTCATGTAAAGTGTCTTTTATTGCAACAATATCGGCGGCAAATTCCTCATCGACCATTGCGTATTGATTACAGCCTCTATCAATGTAATTTTTTCTGTTAGGCTCGGTAACTTTTCTTGGCTCACCGATAACAACAGAAAAGGGTATTGGCGTGTCGTCGGGACCGGTAACCCCAATTGCTGAATTAACAAGTTTTGCGTTTGTCGCGCCAATGACATTGCCTATGTCCTCCGCTGCTTGTGCAGTGGTTGAAACCGAACCTCTGTCAGAGATTGTTCCCGGCGTTTTTCTTCTTTCAGGTCCTTTATAAGAACCGAAATTTCCTTCAATTAGTTTTCCCATCTTTTTTTTCATTAATTATGATTAGCTTCTTATAAAACAATAAAATCATTAATTTGTCAATACTTCTTTTCGACACTCTTGATTATTGTTCAACTCTTTTTTAGTTATTAGGCTTGCAGCTAATCGTTTACTAATATATTTTGCCCAATACTTAAGGGGTCATAATAATCCTCTTTAACGGAATGTCAATATTTTATCAGTATGTCAAAAATTCTTGAAGGATTAAACGAAAAACAGCAAAAAGCGGTCATAAATACAGAGGGTCCTCTATTGGTAATTGCGGGCGCGGGTTCCGGTAAAACCAGGGCTTTGACGCATAGAATTGCCTACTTGATCAAAGAAAAAGGTATAAAACCCTGGAATATTTTGGCTGTAACTTTTACAAACAAGGCGGCCAACGAAATGAAAGAAAGAGTCAAACGACTGCTTAATGAAGAAAACGAATCGGCTTTGCCGACTGTGGGAACCTTTCACGCCACTTGCGTTCGCATTTTACGAAAGCACATTCATCTTTTAGGATACGAAAACGCTTTTACAATTTACGATACGGCTGATCAGCAAATATTAATGAAGCATGTAATGAAGGACTTGCAGATAGACGATAAACAGCTCAATCCGAAAGCGGTTTTAAATCATATTTCCAATGCGAAAAATCAGCTTTTGAATCCCGAAAAATACAGTCAGCTTGTATCCAACTATTTCACTGAAAAGGTGGCCGAAATTTACAGGCATTATCAAAATCGATTACTTAAAAGCAGTGCTCTCGACTTCGACGATATTATTATGAAGACGGTAGAGCTCTTTCAAAAACAAACCGAAGTACTCGATTATTATCAGGAAAAATACAGATACATTTCGGTAGACGAGTACCAAGATACAAATCACGCCCAGTACGTTTTGACTAATCAACTTGCCGAAAAGTACAGAAACATTTGTGTTATTGGCGATTCCGATCAAAGCATTTACAGTTTTCGCGGTGCGAATATTCAAAATATTCTTGATTTCGAAAAAGATTATCCCGAACTGAAAATTGTACTGCTTGAGCAAAATTACCGCTCCAGTCAGACAATACTGGACGCGGCCCACGGTATTATTAAACACAACAAACAACGAAAAGAAAAGAAACTTTGGACTGATCGTGACGGTGGTGACAAAATAGTTTTAAAGGCGCTTGAAAACGAACGTGAAGAAGGTGTCTTCATCGGTCATGAAATTGAGCAGTCGCTTAGAACACACGAAACTCCTTCATATAAAGACTTTGTCGTTTTATACAGAACAAATGCCCAGTCGCGTGTAATGGAAGAAACATTTTTACGATTCGGAATTCCATATAAAATTATAGGTGGAATCAAGTTTTACCAGCGCAAAGAAATAAAAGACATTGTCGCCTATTTGAGAGTAATCCAAAATACCGCTGACACGGTTAGTTTAACCAGAATCATCAATACCCCTCCCCGTAAAATAGGCCCTAAAACCATTGAAACAGTTCAGCAATTTGCCCTCCAAACGGGCACTACGCTTTTCGAGTCCATGAGTAATGCCGACCAATGTCCCGGTTTGGCGGAAAGTAAAGCTCAAGCATTAATAGATTTTACCAAATTAATAAAGGAACTGCAAAAAAAGAATGCCGAGTTTTCAGCAGCGGGAGTAATAAAACACGTGCTTGACTATTCAGGTTACAAAAAATTTATAAGTGACGGAACAATTGAAGGCGAAAGCAGACTGGAAAACATTTATGAATTAATAAACGTTGCATCGAAATACGACAATCTGGAAGCGGGCATTTCACTTAACATATTCCTTGAAGAAATTGCGTTGATCGCCGATGTGGACAGTCTGGATGATGAAGATAACGCCGTTACAATGATGACTATTCACAGCGCCAAAGGTCTTGAATTCCCGGTGGTTTTTATAGCGGGACTCGAAGACGGAGTCTTGCCGCATTCAAGAAGCTTGCTCGAAAGAGACGAACTTGAAGAAGAAAGACGTTTAATGTATGTGGCCGTTACGCGCGCCCAGCATAAACTGTATTTACTCAGAGCCAAGAACCGCATGTTATATGGCGAAATAAGTTCAACCACACCATCACAATTCATTGCCAACATTCCAACCGAATTAATGGAAATGGATGAAAACGATACGCGCATACATAAAGGTAACCTGCAATCAGCCGATTTGGGGTATACCCCCATCCCTTTCGAAGAATATAATGAAAGTGAAGATAATCAACTTAACGATGGCGATAAAGTTCTTCACAATTCATTCGGTGAAGGCCGCGTGGTTTCAGTGATGGGAGGCGTGGCAACAATAGCTTTCGATAACCCGAAATACGGAGTCAAAAAACTTGCTCTTTCAATCGCTCCACTTAGAAAAATAAACTAATTCGATGAAGGCTGTTTTTCCGCTTCTTCACCTTGATATCTGTAAAAGTTCTTAAGCGATTCCAAAGTCCCGAAAGCGACGTTTTTTGTTCCGCAAACGTTGCATTTGTAAACGAACTTTCTGCCCACCGGTTTTGTTTCCACTATTTTTTCACAATCCTTACAGAAAAAATAAATTGGCGGTTGTAAATTATTATTTAATTTAGGCTGATTATGTTGATGCTTTCCTTTCATTAAAGATCGGTTCTAAAGGGTTGATAAGTTTTTTGTTGGTTTTGTTTATTTGTGCCAACGGGTTGCTCGGGCCTACGTATTTGCGAAGCAATTGGAGTTTCGGGCACAGCTTTTTTAATACCTTCCACGGGTTTTTCATGCTCATTCGATAATGGCATTTTTTCAAGCGATTCACGGGTTTCACTTTGGAATTTTTTTATTTCGGATTCTCCTTCTCGCATGGCCAAATATGATCCCACAACAACCAATGCGGCGCCAATAAATGCAAAAAATAAACCAAACTGCGCGGTTTTTAAAGTAATGTTTAATCCAAATTTTGGATGAAAATAAACTGTGCTTACAGAGACCAGTAAAAATAAAGCAAAAGATCCCGCGATTAGCGTTACAATATTATCATTACCTTTAAAAAAATCTTTTTGAGTAGTCAGTTCAGAACCGATTACAAACAAATTCAATGCCGCCAATAAAAGTATTGTATACCCGGCAAAAAACTGAGGTCCCGTAATTCCCAAAAAAATCTGCCCGGTATTGAAACTGTCTATGTCGCTGTACCAAGGCATAAAAGTGCCCAGCAAAAGCAATATTGCTCCAATCCCTGTCATTTTTTTTGAAAATGAAAGCTCTGAAACCATTTTTCCGATACTTTTTTTAGGCATAAACAAAAGTTAATTACAAACTAAACTATAAATTAATTAACCCGATTTTGTAAAGCTAACTACACAAAGCAACAAAAAACCATTAATATGTGCCCGCTTTCTGATAAAATTATGAAAATAGCAATTGATATTAGGTCGGCGGAAAAAGAAAAAACAGGAAAAGGTTGGTACACTTTTAACATTGTGAAAGAACTTCTGAAACTGGACCGCGAAAACCAATACTTTTTATATACCGCTCACAAAGACAAGCCTTTTGATTCGCGACAAAACGTCGAATATGTATGCATTGATTCAAGTCCGTCAAAGTGGCATTTCAAGGTTTTAAAAGATTTGAATCAAAAAGAAGTGGACGTTTTTTTCGCGCCTTCCAGCTATATTATTCCCGCTTTCGCATCAAAAAAATTGAAAGTGGTATTAACGATTCACGATCTTGTGGCATTCCTTTTTCCGTCCAATCATCAGACACGCGCGGTCATTATTGAACGCCTTACCCTCAAGCAGGCTATCAAAAAAGCCGCTCATGTTATCACCGTATCCGAAAATACAAAGAAAGACATTATTGAAAAATTCACTTATCCGAACGAAAAAATTACAGTGGCAAAGTGTTCGGCTTCAAAGACTTTTTTAAAGCCGATTCCCGAAAAAGATCTGCATGATTTCAAAAACAAAATGAAACTTCCCGACAAATTTATCTTGGGAGTAAGCACGATTGAACCGCGCAAGAACTTTCCCAATTTAATAAAAAGTTTCGTGCTGATTAAAAAACGCCACCCCGATTATAAGCTGGTTATAGCGGGTAAAAAAGGGTGGAAAACCAAAGAAGTGGACAAGGCTTTAAAAGAATTCAATCTGCATGACGATGTTATTTTTACGGGTTACATTAAAGAAAACGACCTGAGCAAACTATACAGACTGGCCGACGTTTTTGTTTTTCCATCGCTTTATGAAGGATTCGGTATTCCTCCGCTCGAAGCAATGTCGGCGGGGTGTCCGGTTGTGGCTTCAAATATATCGGCAATGCCCGAAGTGATTGGTGAAGCGGGATTAATTGTCGACCCGAAAAACGCCTACAAATTATCGGACGCCATAAGCAGTATCATTGAAAATGAACATGTTCGAGAAATGCTTATAGAAAGGGGATTAAGGCAAGTTGAAAAATTTTCATGGACTGATTCGGCGCAAAAAATCCTTAATATTTTCATGCAATTAAAAAATGAAAATTAAATCTATCGGCCTGACATCGAAAGATAAAATAGTAGGCAAAATAAAGGATATAAAAAAAATCATAAAACACTTAGAAGAAAAAAAAGTGGAGGTTCGCGTCGACGGTAATCTTGCCAAAGAACTGAAAATGCCAGCCTGCACGCGCAATGAACTTATGGAAGATTGTCAGGTTGTCATTATTTTCGGAGGTGACGGCACTATTTTAAAAACCGCGGGAACAATCGGAAAACACTCAGTGAAAATTCTTGGAATAAACTATGGTAATTTAGGATTCCTGACGGAATTAATGCCCGAAGACCTTTTTAAATGTCTTGATGATATTATTTACGAAAGAGTTAAATATGATAAGCGCGAACTTTTACAGGTTACGCATATTCGCGACAATAAAAAACTGAACAAATACATAGCCATGAACGATGCCGTTATTAATCAGGGAATGTTTTCACGGATCATCGATCTGCACATAGACGTAAACGACGCGCACGTAGTTGCGTTTAAAGCGGACGGCATGATAATCGCCACCCCAACCGGCTCTACCGCGCACAGCCTCTCGGCCGGCGGCCCCATAGTACACCCCGCCATTGAATCAATAATTCTTACGCCCATATGTTCGGCAACCCTTTCATTAAGGCCGATAGTAATTCCCAACAATCAATGCGTAAAAATAACTATTGGCACCGAACGTAGCAAAGACCTTAATTTGGGCCTTACCATCGATGGCCAGACCACGGTGCCGTTACAGTTCAACGATGTTGTAAAAGTGGAAAAATCCAAAAAATGCGTACATATGTTACGCCTTGGAAAAACAGAGTACTACTCTACTCTGCGCAACAAGTTGGGATGGGGAAAAGTGTGTAAATAAAGCCCGATTAATCGATTGACCAGTCACCCGACTAATCAAAAAACACTGTCAAAATCGTCGATCAGGCCTTACGCAAGCCGAAAAAAGCCCACAAAAAATGATTTCCGAGCTGATCAACCGACACTAAAAAAGCGGCTTTTCGCTAACGAAAAGCCGCCTATTCAATTTGTAATAAATCTACTTCCAGAATTGATACCATTTTTTGTCTTTCGGAGCCTCGATCAAATGCATTCTGTTTTCCAAAACAGCGTATTGATCCTGAAAGGTTTTAATTAATCCCATCAGACTTTTTTTCATTTGTTCATTTTCATCTATAATTTCTTCAATTTTCTTATTCAGCGCTTTCAATTCACCAATAGAAGCATATTCATCCATCAAATCCATTTGTTTCGGCTTTTTCGCGCTTAAACCGGTGCTTTTTCTTGCCGAAACCGGTTCTGTCATTCGCAGTTTATAAGTTTTAATCACGCTTTCACGCACAATCATATAATTGTAACCCTGCGCGGTTTTTTTCTTTTTCGATTCGATTTTATTGGCTTTAATGGCGCGCCTGATTGTCTGTGGCGATTTGCCGCTCAGCTCGGCCGCCTCTTTAATGGTAATGTAAGTAACTGACATAAAAATAGGGATCAGAGATATTAACTTTCATCGATCAATATTAAATGCCGTCGCCCCTTTTTACAAGAAAATAAAATTGCATATGCCGAAAAGTGATTGTTGACTATACAATCGACTACCCGTTTGACTAATCAGAAATGGTGGGTCCAACAGGGATCGAACCTGTGACCATCTGCTTAAAAGGCAGCTGCTCTACCTGACTGAGCTATGGACCCACGTTTCAAAGCCCCACCATTTTATTGATGAAGTCCGATTAAATCAAGCTGTTTTTTTATTGAACCAGCTTAGGAAAACAATTGTGATTCCCGGAATCACAAACCAGAAATTTGCATAATCCACCAACAGCTTAACCAAGCGCGATTCCCCATACACTTCCTGCAGCGCCACATCGGCGGTCGATCCGTCAAAAATAAAGGAACTGCCTGTCACAAATACCATCATCGCGCTAATCATAAGTCCCGCGCTCATAATGCCAAGCGCCACCAATACACCGATCCGAATCCCCCACGACCTTTCATCTTCCGCGTCAAAATCATATAATCCGCGCACGGCAATAATGACTATGAACACAATCAATACCAGTACTTTAAAATAAGCCACCGCCTGATCGCCCGTTTCCACGCCGAACAAGCTCATCATTTTTAAAAACGGCTCCGACGAAACCAAATATTGCCCGAAAATATTTCCCAGAGCGTCACTGCACAAGATCGCAATATACGAAGCGGAAATTATTTTTAAAGTCTTGTTGCGGCCAATTATAAAGCTATACGCAATTACGATTCCGAAAAAAGCCAGTATAAACAGATCCCAAGTAAGATTTAAATCCATCACGATTCTTTAATTGGACAACATTATATCTTAGACCCCGTTCTTTGACAAACACTACTTTTTATAGCCGTGGAATCATTTAGCCGCCGTCATCCCCTCTCTTAAAATAATTTACTTAAAAAGCCATCTTTCCCTTTGGTGGGGATTTTGCTTTCTTTAGCCAATTGAATATACATATCTTTTTCTTTTCTCGACAATTTTGTCGGGATGTCTACTATTACCTTTACATAATGATCTCCCACACCGGTTCCGCGCAATTTTTCTATTCCCAATTCTTTCAGTTTAAAAATTTTGCCGCTTTGCGTTCCCGCCGGAATTTTCAAAGTAACCTTTTTATGCAAGGTTTCAACATCAATATCGTCACCCAAAACCGCCTGCAATAAATGGATATGAGCATCGCTGTAAACATCGTAGCCTTTTCTTGTAAATTTTTTACTGCCCGCAACGCGCACATGTACATATAAATCGCCGTTGGGCCCGCCGTATACACCGGCTTCGCCCTTTCCGCTTAGCCTTATGGTGGATTCATTATCAACACCGGCCGGGATTTTCACCTTAACTCTTTCAGTTTTTCTGATAACGGTGGATCCGTTACATACCGAACAAATCTTTTCGGGCCTTCGGCCCTCTCCCGCGCATACATCGCAAACTTTGGCCGTAGCCATTTGTCCGAATAAAGTTTGCCTTACCTGTCTTATTTCACCCGTGCCGCTACACGTTTCACAATGTACTGTTTTACTTCCGGGTTCCGCGCCGCTTCCGTGACAATTGTCGCAAGTTGCGGGCTTGGCTATGGAAAGCTCTTTTTGAGTTCCGAACGCGGCTTCTTCAAAAGTTAATTCCATCGCGAATTCAAGGTCGTTCCCCGGACGAGGCCCTTTTTTGCTCGATCTCCCGGCTCCGCCCCCGCCGCGCGCCGCGCCACCGAAAAAAGTTTCAAAAATATCCGCGAAACCCCCGGCTCCGCCCTGTTGAAAGTCAAATCCGCTAAAATCATAAGATCCGCCAAAGCCGCCCGCGCCATTACCGAACGGGTTCCCGGCTCCCCCTACCGACCCGAATTGGTCATACTGAGCTCTTTTTTGCTTATCCGACAAAACTTCATAGGCTTCATTCGCTTCTTTAAATTTTTTTTCCGCTTCTTTGTCGCCTTTATGCTTGTCGGGATGATATTGTTGCGCCATTTTTCTGTAGGCTTTCTTTATGTCCTGCTCAGACGCGTCTTTTGAAATTCCCAATATTTCGTATAAATCTTTGGCCATTTAATGCTAAATAATGCTAAATGAATATACTCGTGATTCGCATTATAGCGAAGGATTTTTAGTTTAGCAATCCTTATGAATGAGTGCTAACTTTTTTTTGGGAGAGGGGATTCGTAGCGCTAGCACAATTTATATAAAAATTATATAAACCGTGCTAGTGACCCGCGAATAACCACCATCTCATCCAAATATTGAAAAAAGCTTAACGAACATATATATTACGCAGGCCAATTCAACGGGCGCATTTAAAGGGTCCCATCGTCTAGTGGCCCAGGACATCACCCTCTCACGGTGAAAACACGGGTTCGATTCCCGTTGGGACTGCCAAAAAACGCGAGCGTAAGCGAGCGTCAAAAGGCCCGCCGCGTTCGCGGCGGGCACATACAATCCTTAAATTAAAAAACATTTTAACAATTTGTCTTCTCAAATAGTGAAACAAATACCCTTTTTTATAGTTCTTACGGGTGCATGGAATTGACGGCAAGTAAGCGATTTGGTAAAGTTTCGGTTGAATCCGAAACCCGGAAAGGGTTCGTGACAGCGTATATTATTGTTTATAACAAGAGCAAAACGGCGATCAAGAGAGACATTAACAAACATTCGAAACGTAATACTTTGTTCTTTGAAAACCAGAAATAGAAGCGCCGCACAGCGCGCTTCAGAAAACATACTATATATACATATATATAAGTTGGGCCTCGCGGCCTGACATCAAACATATATTAAATTTATAATTAAATTTAAGTGGACGTAAAACGCGTATATTTGCTTACACAAACACGCGCAGTCCAACACTTAAAAGCAAAATTAATCTATATCAATATTTGCTTATAATTCTATTATTATTCCTTAACAAAACATTCCAATATGGATATTGTTAAAAGCCTAAGGAATGTTCGGAAGACAGTGGCTAGCTTTAGTCTCGCTGCCTTGGTTGCAAGTTTCTTTGCGATCGGCGTGGCTCAAGCTCAGACATTTCCGGATGTTCAAGCTGAAGACTGGTTCTATGCACCAGTTGAAGACTTAGTTGCACTGGGAGTTGTAAACGGCTCTATGGACGCTTACCGCCCCGGTGACGACGTTAATCGTGCTGAAATGGCCAAATTGGTCGTTGAAGCATTTGAAATTCCTCTAGAAAACCCTGAAACAGCAACTTTCAAAGATGTTGCTGAGAACGACTGGTTCTACCCTTATGTAGAAACAGCTGCTGCTAGTGGAATCGTTAGTGGTTACATGAACGATGCAGGTGAACTTACAGGTTATTATGGTGCTGGTGATTCTCTAACAAGAGAACAAGCTTCTAAAATGATCGTTCTTGGAGCTCCACTTACAATCAACACAAACTGCGGTCCTTCATTCGATGATGTTGGAATCAACAGATGGTCATATGAGTTTGTTGAAACTCTATATGTAAACTCTGTTATCGACGGATATACTGATGGTTCTTTCCAACCTGGAAACAACATCAATCGTGCTGAAATCGCCAAGATCGTTTCTAACGCTCTAAACCCTGTTCTTCGCCCATGTGGTGGATTCAGTGTTGACACGGTTTCTGCAATTGATGAAACAACAATCGAAGTTTGCTACACACAAGACTACGACGAAGATTCGGCTATGATGGTTGAAAACTACATGGTTGCGGATCAAAACGGTACTGAATTGACTGTTTCAGCTGTTGAAGCTTCTGCTGACGACATGTGTGTTATTCTAACTACAGACGCTCAAGATCCTACAAAAGTTTATGACATCACCATTACAGATGTAATGGGTGCTGATGGGAGTGAACTTCTAGGAACAACAGCTTCATTCGACGGTTATTCTGTCGGAGAAGTCGGAGGTCTTGAAGTGACTTTGGATGGTTCTTCTCCTGAAGAAGGAAACATTCCAAGAAATGGACAAGACATTGTAATGGCTGTATTTGGATTTGAAGCAGGTGACGAAGAAGATGTTAGAATCGAAGAATTGGTTCTATCAAGAGATGGTTTGGGTGATCCTGATGATTTTGAAAACGTAAGATTATACGTTAACGGAATCCAAAAAGGATCTGAAAAATCAGTTTCTGATTCAACAAATGAAGCTAGCTTCAATTTGAACAGCGACCCGATTGAAATTCCTGCAGGTTCACGCGTACTAGTTTCTGTACGTGCTGATATGACAGGTCAAGAAAATTCTGAAAATACTCTTTGTCTTTCTACGTCAGATGATGTTAAAGCTTATGGAGAATCAACAGATTCTGCCGTTTCAGTTTCTGGTGATTTCGAAATTTGCGGTAATCATCAAACAACTACATCTGCCGAAGTTGGTAAACTAACCTACGAATTGGATGATTTTACAGGTGATATCAACATTGGAGAAACAAATGTATCACTTTCTAGATTAGATCTAGATGCAGATAATAAAGAAGACATAAAAGTACAAGAAATTACCTTCACTCAAGAAGGTAGTGCTGACTCTGATGCTTTCGCTAACATGAAACTTTTCGTTTCAGGTTCAGAAATCATGGATGTCACTTCTCAATGGGATGGTGATGATCTATTGGTGTTTGATCTATCAGAAAATCCAATTGATATTGCACAAGGTAATTCACGTGTAATTGAGTTGCGTGGTGATGTAGTTGGTGGTCTTGGCGATGATGTTCTTTTTGACATCGATGAAGACTGGCATATTCTAGCAACTGGTAGCGGATTCGATTATGAATTCGGTGTTAATGTTGAAGAAGTTAATCCTGCACCGACAATTGCACAAAGAGAAATTATCGGAGGTAATCTAGCTTTTGCTACCTCAGGTAACAACCCAACAGTTGGGGATGTTGCAGCAGGTGCAGAAGACTTCGTATTCCTGGCGTTCAACCTTAATACTGGTGGCGACGGAATTGAAGTTGATGAGCTAAATATGACTCTAAACTGTGGTGCGCCTGGTGTTAGTACTGATATCGAAGACGTTAAAATTGTAAAATTGAACGACGCTGATGAATTGGTAACCGTTTCAGAAGCTCAAGATCCGTCAGGCGCTTGTCCTGCTGATCTAGCGTTCAATGATAATTGGGAACAAGAAGCAGGCACTTTGCAAGAATATTTTGTGACTGCAGATGTTTCTAACTCAGCAGTAGATACTGCAACATTCTCAATTGAATTTGATACAGCTACAATTAGTGCAGAGTATCTAAGTAATGGAGATAATGTTAATGCAGGAGATATTTCAGGTGGTGTATTGTCTGGAAAAACTCAGACAGTTGATGATCCTGAATTAAACGTTACACTAGCATCTGTACCAGGTGATCAAAACATCGTAGGTGGTCAAAATGATATTGAAGTTGCAGGTTGGAACTTTGAAGCATCATCTGCATCAGATATCAAAGTAACATCTGTAACAATTGATTGTGCTTATAATGATGACTCTGGAGATGGTGATGTTTGCTCAGACGTATTTGCTGGTCTAGATCTATATCTAAAGGAAGGTTCTACATACACATTATTAGATGGTAATGAAGATGTAACTGGTGGTAACGCAGTATTTAATAACGTTAATTTAGTTATTGAAGCTGGTCAATCATCTCGTGTTGTATTACGAGCTGATACATCTAGTGCTGCAGACGCTACTACAACTTTAACGCCAGAATCTGCATCATTCAGCATCCAGGCTGCTGGAGATATAATCGCTGAAGATGAAGAATTCAATACTTTGGACGCTGCCCAAAAGAATCCAGCGCCACTTTCCTTCCCAACAGATTCAAGAACAGTTACATTCGTTGGTTCTGGAACACTTACAGTTGAAGTAGCAGGTGATACACCTACTGAACAAGCTGTACTTGCTGGAACTAGTGATTTAGAAGTTGCTAAATGGAAATTCACAGCTGATGAAAATGAAGATATTGAAATTCAAAAGCTAAGAATTACTAATATTGACTTCTTGGATGACACAAACTACTTAGGTGAAACTACAACTGTCGGTGAAGATTGTGATGGTACACCTAGTGGAGACGTTTATTTCTGTGATGATGAGGCTGTACAGGTATATCTTTATGTTGACGGTACTGAAGTAGGTAATGCCACATTTGTTGATGGTGTTGCTGAATTTACAGGTCTAAATATTGATGTACCGGCTGATTCTTCTGTATTCCTTGAAGCTAGAGTAGACACATCTGATATTAGTTCTTCACTTGCAGAATCAAATCATCAATTCACTCTAGCAATTGTTGACTTATTTGCTGGTGCTACACCTGATTTCGATACTAACATCGATATCAAGGCCGTTGGTGCCAACTCAGGTGAATTACTAACTGATGCTGAAATTATTGCAGCTTCTACTGTTGGTTATACTGCAGGGGAACAATACGATACAACCGCAGACCTTATCGGACACAATATCCTATATGAAACATTACCAACATTGACTAGAACTAATGATTCTCCAGAAGGTAATGGAAGTGGTTCTCCTGCAGATACACTACTTGAGTTTGAATATGGTGTAGTTGGTGATGGTGGTAAATCTGGTGCTTTGACACAACTAGGGTATACCCTAAACGGTTCATGTGCTGGATCAGTGGCAGGTACTACTGTTTCCTTAAGATTGGATGGACAACCTGTTATCGTTGATGACAATGATAACGGAATTTTGGGTGACGTAGCTACAGAGTTTAAGATTGGTAGTGAAGTTTCTGTACAGGGTGGAACATCTGAAACATATACACTATCAGCTGATTCTTCTGTATGTACAGTTGATCAAAAATTGGGTATAACAATCAGCTCATTCACTTATGATGATGATAGTGGTGTTGCAGGTGATGCACCTTACGCTGCTACAACAGCTGATTCTTATCGTAAGTTTACTGTAAATCCAATACCTCTATCTGGTGCTACATTAAACTACTAGTCTCAAGGCAGACTTTGTCTGTATGATACTATAATTAAAGAGGGGCCCCCGCTTTCGCGGGGGCCTTTTTTTGTGCCCGAAAAACATTTATACTTCCGCTTGTATGAAAAAACATGTCCAAAATTTGCGCATAATAAAAGAGTTGGTGAAAGCGGAGTTCAAGCTCCGCTATCAGGGTTCGTTTCTGGGCTATTTTTGGACGCTTATAAAGCCGTTACTGCTTTTTGGGGTAATCTATCTGGTTTTTAATTTTTTCCTACCCATATCGCAGGAAAATTATGCCATCTATCTTTTGCTTGGCGTGCTTATGTGGACTTTCTTTCACGAAGCCACTTTGGTGGGCATGAATACCTTCGTAACAAAGCGCGATCTGGTCACAAAAATCTACTTTTCACGCACTTCCCTAATATTGGCATCAACGATCTCAAGCCTGATCACCTTTGTTTTAAACATGGTGGTCTTTTTTGTATTCCTTATTTTAAGCGGATTAGTGCCGGGCCCGGAAGCGTTCATGTTCATATTATATGCGGTGGAACTTTACCTGATTGCAACCGGAGTTACCTTTATTTTGGCATCTTTATACATCCACTTTCATGATTTACAGCACATTTGGGAGATCTTTTTGCAAATTGGATTCTGGCTTACACCTATTATTTATCCACTTTCGCTTATTCCAACCGAGTACCATGACTATGTGCTTTTAAATCCCATTGCCCGTTTAATTGAGTACTCTCGCGGGCTTTTTATTGATTATCAAATTCCATCACTGCAAATGAATTTGTATTTGCTGATCGCCACCATAATAATATTTGCGGGAGGATACCTGGTTTTCAAAACACAAGAATCCAAAATCGCTGAAAAATTGTAATAAGCGCCTTCTCTTATTCATAAATGGCATGCGTGCCGATGGAATGGAAAATAGCAACACCTTCATTAGAGAGAGTAAATATAATTCGTAATGAGCGATTTATCGATATACTCCAACATCCTGATAGATTGCCCTTTAAAGAATGAATTCTTAAGGATGGATGACCTGGATTGCAAATCAATAAATCAACTTTTTTTGCAGTGATTTTTTGATCTTGTTTGGAAAGTTTAACAATCTGTTTCAGAAAGGTTTTACTTCGTTTGATTTGAACTATTTTCATCCGCAATTTGTTTAAGCAAGTCCGCCCCATTTTTAATGGTAACAGTTTTGCCTTCGCGGTATTCCTTTTGACCTTGCGCAACCATTTCAAGTAATTCTTTCTCTGTTATGACATCATCATCAATCCCGATAGATTGAATCACAAAAGCACTAACGGTTAAACCCGCTTTTTTGGCGCGTTTTTTGATAATTTTCTTTTGTTCGTCCGTAACGGATAATGTTAGCACGGTGCGCATAATTAAGGATTAATAATACTGCAAACCAATGTTAAACAGTATTGCCACGATAGGCAATCCCTTTATACCAATCTCACATTAAAAAATTATAAAAAATCCATAAATTCCTCAATGGATAAGTCTAAATCTGACAAAATGGCCTTAAGGAGCCTTTTGCCCGATACTATTGGAATTTGCATTATTTTTCAGTTTTACGTCAACCTGCTGAATTCCAATAAATTTTAAATTAATGTTATCACGAAGCCGGTCTGCTTCAATTTCAAGCATTAGCGAAATGGCCTCTTTTGACCGCTTCAATAACTCGTCGATGCTTTTTGCCTGAGTATGACAGCCGGGCAGTTCGGGAACATTGCCAATATAAGAGCCATCTTCATCCTGAATTATTACTACCGTGTATGATTTTGCAACCATGAAATTGCTTAAACTGTATACCTTCATGTTATTACTCATCAATTAAAAGTAAAGGAATTTTTGCAGTGATCCCTTTATACCAATCTCACATTAAAATTAATTAAAATTGTGCTAAAATTTCGGCATGAATGAAGATCGGCAAACAAAGCAAGTTGTGCGAGTTCAAAATTTAAGCAAAACTTTTCTGATTCCGCACGAGAAAAGAAACACTTTAAAAGAATCGCTGGTGCGCGTTTTTAAAAAGCGCACATTTGAAAAATTCGACGCGCTAAACGATGTTTCGTTTAATATTAACAAAGGTGAATTTGTAGGGATTGTGGGTAAAAACGGATCGGGCAAATCGACATTGTTAAGAATCATCACAAACATATACAGGCCAACCTCTGGTAAAGTTCAAACCAAGGGCAAAATTGCACCATTTTTGGAGCTTGGAATTGGTTTTCAAAACGATTTAACCGCCAAAGAAAATGTGCGTTTAAATGCCACGTTGTTGGGTTTAACACGGGAAGAAATCCGCCAAAAATACGATAAAATAGTTGAGTTTGCCGAACTGGAAAATTTTATGGACTTGCGGGTGAAAAATTATTCATCGGGCATGAGGGCGCGTTTGGCCTTTGCCATAGCCAAAGAGGCGGACGCTGACATTTATTTGTGCGATGAAGTTTTGGCGGTGGGCGATGAATCTTTTCAAAAAAAATGTTTAAAAGTTTTTGAAGACTGGAAAAAACAAAATAAGACCATAATTTTGGTTACCCATGACGCTGAAACCGTAAAGAAAATGTGCACGCGCGCAATACTGCTGAGCGAAGGGAAAATAGAGGCCGATGACTACCCGGAAAAAGTGATTGAAAAATATCATCGACTTTTGGCAACAACATCCTGAAAAGTCAAGTTTACTCTATTCCAAAAAAGTGATAAATAATGAGACCTAAGCTAAAACAGCTTATTCAAAAGAAAAGACAGTTTTAATGAAGCAATTTGACAAAAAATCCGTTTCTCCTGACCTGTATTCCCGAAATACGCTTATTTCTTATTTGGTCGAAAAGCTTTTAAACGGGCAATATCATAACAAAAAGTGCAAGCTTTTGGATGTTGGCGGTTACGGTGCTAATCTTCATCATTATGTTGAACAAATAGACGAATTTACAATCCTAGAAAAAAAAGCCAAGCCCGCACAGCTTGATGAAAATATCAAGTATGTGGAAGGGAGCATTTTAAAGGCGCCTTTTTCAGATCGCGCTTTCGACGTGGTTGTCAGTACCGACATGATCGAACATCTCGATAAACCCGACAGACCGCCGGCGGTAAGAGAACTGCTTCGCGTTGCCAAAAAATATTTGATCCTAGGCATGCCCTGCAAAAACGACCTTACCGAAAATGCCGAAAGAATAGTCAATGAAATGTTTGCAACTGTAACAGGTAAAAACCATGAGTTTTTAAATGAACATATTCAGTACGGACTCCCCAAAGAAGAAAGAATCGAGCAGGTGATTAAAGACATGAATCTGCCCTATTTCAAAATTAATGAAGGTAATTTAATGAACTGGTACATTCAATATTTGTACACAAGTTCGCAAATGGACCAACTGCACAACGAAAAGCAATTTGAGTTCAACCGCTTTTACAATGAGAATTTGTTTAGATTGGGCAATTTAAGGGCTCCCACTTATCGAACCTTTTTTGTGGTGGCCAATGACGGATACTTTTCGCAGGAAGAAATCATGTCTGAATTGGCCGATCAATGGAAATGGGATCCGCAGGCGTTTATGGAATTGCTTAAAAAAGCCTTTCAGGACATGCGCATTTCAATGAACCGTGGAGCGAAACTTTTGCAGGTTCAAAATCAACTGACCAACCTGCAGGTTGAATATGAAAAAGAACACGCGCATTTTGAGCACACTAAAAAACAGCTAATCGAAAAAGATCAAATAATTCAAAAAGCACGGGCAAGCATGTCTGTTTACAAAGAAACTATTGCCGAAGCCAGAGACGTTTTAACAGCCCGGGAA
>WJJQ01000008.1 GCA_014729615.1 Candidatus Peregrinibacteria bacterium
ACCGGACGTGATGCGACACCTTGGAAAAATTGCCAAAACTTTGGGCACCAAAGGATTAATGCCTAATCCAAAAGCGGGAACAGTTTCACCCGATATTGAAAAAACAATTGCTGAAATTAAAAAAGGACGACTAGAGTACAAAACCGACAAGCTTGGCCAAATACACCAAATTTTCGGAAAAGTTTCATTCGCTGAAGCGCAATTGGAGGAAAATCTGCGTGCATTTTTAAAGGCTATTGTCGAAGCAAAACCATCGGCTGTTAAAGGCACTTTTATTAAAAGAATCAGTGTCGCTACAACAATGGGGCCCGGCATCAACGTGGATCTTGCCGAACTTGGCAGCTTGTAGTGCGATTATCGATGTTGTTGATCTGAGTTTTTTTCATTTTTTGTAGTTTTAGGAGATGCTGTTTGGAGCACTAGCACATTTTATATAAATTTTATAGAAATTGTGCTAGTGACTAAAATATGTGCCTACATTCAAGAAGCTAGCAAAAATAGATTAAATCTAGATAAATTTTATTTCTTTTTTCGCGAAGCGCATTTCATTTGATATGCTGCCAGGGTTAAGGCCATCCTAACTTTAAATGTCGTTTGATTTACTATTTTGTTTCTTTGTCTGACCAAAGTGTCCTCTTCAGGCAAATCATCCAATTTTTGCTTTTTCCTTAGGTATGCCAGCTTTCTGATTTTTCTGATTTGCCTTTCTTTATAGTCTAATAGTGTATTGATAGCTTCAATAGTCGCTAAACGGGCTTCATCGATTCGCTGATTCAAAGAAGTGCCCGCTTCATGCAGCGCATTTATTCCCTGATGAAAAATGCGGAAAGCTTTTTTCTCTTCCTCCGACAAATTCTGCTCCTCGTCGGGCTTCAGTTTTGGAATTTTTAACTGGTCATTCATGGTGAACTAGGAAACGTCTACTGTTTGTTTTTTAGCATTATCCCCTTCCAGTCTCAATGCCAATTTGAGAGATTCAATCGCAACTTCCAGTTGCTGTAGGTCCGGTTCGCGCGTTGTCAGGCGCTGGAACCACAAACCGGGCGTTGTCATGATTTTTACAATGGTGGAATCCTGTTTTGTTGCCGTCCATTTTAACGCTTCATAAGCGATGCCCGCGATTATGGGCAGAAACGCGACTCTTACCAAAAACGTGAGCATGAATGTTTCTTGTCTGGGCACAAATGTATAAACAAATATGCTTATAAGAAAAACAATCAAAATGAAACTGGTTCCGCATCGAGGATGAAATCGTGTTTGTTTGGCGGCGTTTTTAGGAGTCAAATCCAATCCTTTTTCATATGCAAAAATCGATTTATGTTCCGCTCCGTGATACTCGAATACTCTTTTAATGTTTGGAGTCAAAGCTAATAACGCAATGTAAACAATGAAGAAAACTGTTTTAATTACTCCATCAATAAAATTAAACAACAAATAATTATCGTTAATAATAGCGATGTGATCGCTTAAAAATGTTGTGATCCAAAGGGGCAAAAATTTGAATAAAAACAAACTCAAGCCGATCGCGAACGCAAAAGAAATAATCAAAGAAATTATCCCCAGAGCCGGACTATCTTTTTTATTTGAAGATGCAGTCGCATCTTCTTCAATAGATTCATTTGCCGAAAAAGTAAGCATGTTCATGCCAATGATCATCATTTCAAAAAGGTTCACGACGCCCCGCAAAAATGGAATCCCAAAAAATTTAACACGCATACCCAGCCCGCGATAAGGCTTGTCGGTGGTAATAATGTTGCCCTTCGGCTTGCGCACGGCGGCCGTAATAAAATTTGGCGAGCGCATCATAACCCCCTCAATTAAGGCCTGGCCACCAACCGCGAAATCAATTTTTTTGTTTGGTTTACTCATAGTAAATCATTTTATCATGATTTTTTTTCTTGTCGATACCTGGATTTTCGTTTAAATTTTCGGCGATGAAACAAATCAAAATAAAAAGAGTCGATCCCAAATTGCCTTTGCCCAGATATGAAACATCGGGGTCGGTGGGTTTTGATATTCTTGCCCGAGAAGAGATAGAAATACAACCGGGCGAAGTTCAACTAATTCCGGGCAATATTGTGGTTGAAGTTCCGGAAGGATACATGCTGATAGTGGCGTCGCGAAGTTCCACTCCACGCAAAAAAGGGCTACTTACACCACATGGTTTCGGTATTATTGACCACGACTATTGCGGACCCAACGATGAAATAAAAATCCAGGTATTAAATTTTACTAAAGAGGCGGCAACAATAAACAGAGGCGACAAAATAGCCCAGGGGGTATTTGTAAAAATCGATAAAATGGATTGGCGGGAAGTGGAAGAAATGGAAAAAAACGACAGGGGCGGATTCGGAAGTACCGGCGGACATTCATAACAACGATTACATGAAAGGAGCGTTCATTACTCTTTATGGAATAAACAATATCGGCAAATCGACTCAAGCCAAGTTATTGGTTGAAGGATTAAAAGGTTTCGGCCTGGACGCGGTGTATTTAAAATATCCAATTTATGATTTGGAGCCAACGGGTCCGGCAATAAATGCAATATTAAGAAATGAACAAAAGCAAAAAGTTTCCGAAGAAGAACTGCAAACTCTGTTCACGCAGAATCGAAAAGATTTTGAACCTCAACTCGAAAAAATGATTCAAGACGGAAAGGTTGTAATCGCGGAAGATTACGCGGGGACGGGTATAGCCTGGGGTACAGCGAAAGGCCTGGATTTCGACCGGGTGACCAATTTAAACAAAGACCTAAAAAAGGAGGATTTTGCTATTTTATTAAAAGGTGAAAGATTTTTGTCCGCAAGAGAACAAGTTCATATTCATGAACAAGACGATGAACTCGTCGGCAAAGTGGGGCGGGTTTTACAAATGATGAGCGACAAATATGGCTGGCATGAAATTGAGGTTAAGGGAAGAATTCCCGAAACGGCCGAAGTTTTGTTTAATGTCGTATTGGATTTTTTGCGAGATTTCCGCTCACAATAATCTTGCGCATCGGACTTTTGCATGGTAGCATTTCGGCGCTTTGAAATGGCGTTTAGCCAATTATATTTACCCTTTCTTAAGTGGAACTCCTCGACGGCAAATCAGTCTCCAGACATATATATCAAAAGCTTCAAAACGAGGTCGAGCAACTTAAGAGAGAAAATATTATTCCAAAACTGGTAATAATACTTGTGGGAGACAATCCCGCGTCATTGTCTTATATAAAATCCAAACTAAAAAGGTCGGATGAAATTGGCATTGAAACCGAATTGATGAAATTTTCACCCGATGAAATGACAACCGAAAAATTAATTTCATTAATTCATGATCTTAATCATGATCAAAGTGTAAACGGTATTCTTGTTCAACTGCCTTTACCGAAACATATTTATG
>WJJQ01000078.1 GCA_014729615.1 Candidatus Peregrinibacteria bacterium
AAACATATCTTCATAGCTTTAATAAGATCAATAATTACATTTGGTTATTATAAGTACAATGACTTATTCATCCCTTGGAATAATCAGAACAAACGTTTTTATCACGCCTTTACACCAAATGAGTTAAAACAATTATTTAGAAATGTAAACTTTAAAAATATAAAAATATTTGGTATATCAAAAAAAGGTATTACAAAGCCTGCAAACGGCAGAGACTTCTTAATAAAAGCAAATAAACATGAAAAAAAGATTTAAAATTTTGGGAATACCTTTCGACGCTGTTTCTGAAGAAGATGCATTAAAAGTTTGCCTAAAAGCTTTAAAAATAAAATTTCGCAAAGCTTTTTTTATCGCCACGCCGAACCCCGAAATGTTACTTGCCGCTAAAAATAATAAAAAGTTTAAAACTATTCTTCGTAATTCAGATTTAAATATACCAGATGGCATAGGGATTATTTGGGCTAACTATTTCTTATTGAAAGCCAATAAGTACAAATCCAAAATATTTAAAATTTTATTTGGGATTATAAGTCTCTTTAAACTTTTAATCAATAAAGGAAAACTAAGATCTGCATTGCCCATGCGCGTCACGGGTACGGATTTAATGCATTCATTTTGTCAAAAAATAGATGGAAATACTCCGATTTTTTTACTCGGAGCGCAAAAAGAAGTATCTGAAAAAGTTGAAAACACACTTACAGTTGATTATGGCGTAAATATAGTTGGAGTCAATTCTTCCGCAGCAACAACCATCAATGACTTTTATCTTAGAAATTTGATAAACGAAAGCAAAGCACAGGTTTTATTTGTAGCATTTGGCGCGCCCAAACAAGAATTATGGCTTAATCGCAATTTATCGCATTTAAAACATGTAAAACTTGCCATTGGTGTCGGAGGCGCCTTCGATTTTATTTCCGGCCACGTTAAAAGGGCACCGGCATGGATGCGTAAAATAGGATTGGAATGGCTTTTCAGACTTTTAATTCAGCCATCACGAATCAAACGTATTTATAACGCCACAATACGATTTCCTTATCAAGTTATTAAATCCAGCTTTCAGAATTAATTATTTTATTTCCTTCTTCGCGGCTTTCTGCCTTTGGGTTTTATTTCTATTTCTTCATCAAACGGCTCATAATATTCTTCGTCGAAATCCTCTTCCTCGTCGTACCATTCTTGTTGCTTCTTTTTCTTTTTATTCTTTCCCAACATACTTAAAAACGGCTTTAAAACTTCCATAACTTGACCAACCATACCAATAGGTCTAACAACATAATCACTGATATGTTCAGTTACTTCATGAACTCGCGTAGAAATTTTCGCTATATTTTCATTCACTACATTTGCCGTTTCTTTAACGCTTGAAGTAGTATCAGCAACATCTTTCAGAATTCTTATTAAATGATAAATAGCAACCACAATAAAAATTGCCAATAATATAACCGCTCCCCCCAGTGACCAATATAAAAAATCCAAAGACTCCATAATTTAATATTTATGATATAAGTTTTTTTAATATTTCCTGCGCTACCTTGGCATTTGCCTGCCCCTTGGTTTTTTTCATAACCTGTCCCACCAAAAAGAAGAACGCTTGCTCTTTACCGTTTTTATAGTCTTCAATAACATTTACATTTTCTTTAACCACATCATCACAAATTTGTTCTAATTCACCTGTATCGCTCATTTGCGATAAACTCTTCTCTTCTACTATTTTTTCAGGATCACTGCCTGTTTCAAACATTTCTTCTATCACCTCACCTTTAGCTGTGTTCATACTGATCTTTCCTTCATAAACCATATTTAGCAATTTAGCCAATGATTCGGCATTTAATTTACAATTTTCAATATTAACCCCATTTTTATTTAAAAGCGCTACAACAATGTTTGCAATAAAACTGGATGTTTTCTTTTCTTCACCCGTATTTTTAGCAACTTCTTCATAAAATGTCGCCATATTTTTATCCGCACTTAATAATGCCGCGTCAGCTTCAGACATGCCAATATCCGCTATATAACGTTGTTTTTTTTCATGCGGCAATTCTGGTAAACTTGTCTTGATTTTATCAATAAAATCACTTTTAACTATCACAGGCGGCAAGTCCGGTTCGGGGAAATATCTATAATCATCAGAACCTTCTTTTTCTCGCATAAAATATGTCTTTTGCTTTGAGTCATTCCATCCCACCGTTATATCTTTTTCTAAAGGCCTGCCTGATTCTTCATAAAGTTCTATCTGCCTTGAGATTTCATAATCAATGGCCGCCTCAAGTGATTTAAACGAATTTAGATTTTTAATTTCGGCCCGTTTATTTAAAACATTTTCACCTTTTTTCCTTATTGACACGCTGGCGTCAAATCTCATCATACCTTTTTCCATATCAGCATGTGACGCGTCAACATATCTCAAAATAGATTGCATTGCCCTTGCATACGTACCCGCTTCTTCCGCTGACTTTATGTCCGGCTCACTGACTATTTCCATTAGAGGAATACCGCTTCTATTATAATCACATAACGTTCCATTTTTAACATGAGTCAATTTACCCGCGTCGTCTTCAAGATGCAGCCTCGTTATTCTAATTGTTTTCAATTCATTGTTTATATTAATGTCAATTTTACCATTTACGGCCAAAGGTTCATCGAACTGTGATATTTGATATCCCTTTGGCAAATCCGGATAAAAATAGTTTTTTCGATCGAACTTTGAATATTCGGGAACCACGCATTTTAAAGCCAAACTGGCCTGAATTCCCTTATTAACCGCTTCAATGTTAGTTACGGGCAGTTGACCCGGAAACCCCATACATATCGGACATGTATTTTGATTAGGTTCCGCATTAAACGCATCACTACTGCACTTACAAAACATTTTAGACTTTGATGCCACTTGCGCATGTATTTCCAGTCCTATTACAGCTTCAAAATTATTGTCAGTCATATTTTTTTTTATACCTTTATAATATACACTTTATAAGCTCTTTTCTCAACAGTTTACAGCCCCAAATCTTTAAAAGCCCTTAAATAAACATTCATATTTTTTTTAAAATCATGTTCACTTATTTTATAATCCATTTCATGCGCGATTTTATTGCGTATCTTATGTGCATGCCACAGGCTGTTATAATCTTTTATCAATCCGCTTGAATTCTTCAGCATTTCGCCCGTAGTACCTTTAAGACCGTTCATTTTCAATAAATTTGTTAAAATTATGTCCAATTCAATCATTCCCCTATTTTTATCTCCATTTTTTAATTTCTGTATTTTTTCTTCAATTAACATTCTTGTTTTCGCACTGATTCGACGCTTTTTTCTTGTTAAATTATTAATCTCAACAACTGTAAAAATGAATACTATAAATCCAACTAATCCAATGATTATATAAATTGTATTGTTATCCATTATCTTTATCGTTAGCGTGATTTTGCAACATTGACACCAGCAACTCTTTTAAAGTTTCGGAATCTTTGAATTTCTGGTCTTGATTAAAATGTTCGATATAATATGTAATTATTCGCTCTGCTTTTCTCGGATTCATGCAATCGTCCAAAACAAAAGCATCCATATTACCCGCATTTTGAACAGCCACTCGACCATAATTAAACAATACCCGATGAAATTTTCTAACTTCGGTTGTCACGCCACCCGCATTAATATATTCCATTCTTGAAGATGTCCTATCAAAAAAACCATTCCAATAAATATCTACTATTCCGTTTGTTGTTACAAGAATCGAATCGTAATACCATACAGTAAGCACTCTCAATATTCTGATTAAGCTTATAAAAACCCAAATACCTGATATTATCAACAATTCCGGGAATAAATACCATAAACCTATTGGCAATACTAATCCAAAAACAATAATAACAATCAGCTCTTTAAATATGACGATCGGATGCCTGTGAAAAGCATGTATTATTTTTTCATCATCTTCAAGGTATCCTTTAAACAATGTTTGAGCAATTTTCATGCTATATTTCTATTAATTCTTTTATAATTATACCCTATAAGACTTGTAAAGAAAGATCAAAAAAGGTAGCATACCGAATGCGTTAATTTTTTTTATGGATAATGAAACCAATGAAAATTCGGACCAGGAAAAGAACGATACGTTTGATGAAATAATCCATGACAAAAAAGTTTTGGAAGATTCAGAGAAAACATTCACTCCCGGCCCCGTAGGAAGAGTCCTTGGAAACAACAAAAAAAAATACAAAACCGCGCTGGCTTTCTGGTTCGATATTGTTTTGAACCTTATTATTATTATTGGTCTGGTACTTGTGATACGCACATACTTAATATCACCATTTCAGGTTTATGGGTCTTCCATGTGTGATACCTTCAATAATTTTAACGGTACCTGCAGTAATGGTTATGGTGAATATTTGATAGTGAATAAGTTAGGATTTCAAAACTTTTTCGGATACCAGGTCGGACTGCCAAAACGCGGAGATATTGTAGTTTTTCATCCGCCACATAATCCGTCTGAATTTTTTATTAAGAGAATTATTGGACTACCCGGGGAAACAATAAGGTTGATTGATGATAATGTGGTTATTTTTAATGACGAACACCCTGAGGGATGGGAAATTGACGAACCATATTTAAACGAAAAAAACTCTGGTAACACTAAAGCAAGACCCAACCTTGGAAGTGTTTTTGAAATACCCGACGACAGTTATTTTGTTTTGGGAGATAACAGAACCGGCAGTTCAGATTCAAGATCTTGCTTTGCTGACGCAAAACTTGTTGGAAACTGTTTTGAAAACAATAACAGCGCTTATTTAAACATGAGCCATATTCAGGGCAAAGCAGCTGTTGTTTTATGGCCGTTAAACAAAATTACAACTATAAAGAGACCTGAATATTAATTTGTAATATTTACGGCTTTTTTGAATTAATTAAAAACGACTTTAAAATATAAAATTAACCTTGACATATTATATATTGATTTGTAATATCTCATCTTAAATGTATAAAAATAACTAAATAACCAACAATACTATGTCTAAATCGTTAAATAGATTAGCTTCAATTGCCGTATTGGCGGGCGCTACATCCGTCGGTTGCCAAAAACCCGCTGAAACTACAAATGAAGTCAGCCAAGAAGACACGTCTCAAGTACAGCAAAATATTCTTCAAGAACTAAAAAAGTTAAACAAGCAAAAGCCTGAACCTGCCGGTAACGAAAGTGCTGAACCCTCAATTGAAACAAATATTCGACCCGCGACAAAAGCGGAATATGAAAAATTCGCAGCTAGAATGCGCTTAATTTGTGAACAGGAACAAAACGACCATCACTGTCGCGGCGGAATGTCTCGCGGTTTCTTTCTTGCAAGAGCAAAAGACGGCAAGTCTTATAACATTTATACGTTTGACCGTGACCATATTGCCACAGTAGGCGATCTTAATATAACAACAAACAAAAATGCCAACGACGCAAATGTTGTAACATTCGACAAAGAAAAATTTAAAGTGATTATGCCCAAGCATAATGGACAAATTAACGCCGGTTCACCAAGTGAACCTCATGAGTTGGCTCTGAACTTTTTTGAAGAACTGACAGCGCCGGAATCAAACGGCAAAAATAACGAAGTTGTAAATATTGTTCTTCCAACGGAAGTCTCAGGCCAATATGAAGTAAGAAACGATGCGTTTTATGTAAAAGGACATTTACTTGAATCAAATATTGCAACCGAACAAGTTAAAACGGCTGCAAAAGCGCAACCTGGCACTAAGAAGTCATTTGTTCCAAAAAACAAAACTAGTAACAAATGGCAACAACAAATGGAACAAGATATGGACAATGTAAAAGCAACAGTTGCAAGACACGATGAAGAAATTACTGAACTGAAGGAAACAACTGAAGACAACAGAGCTCTTATCAGGGAGGTTTTATATAACACTGACAAAGTTTCAGAAATTACAATCAAGTCGCATCAACAACAAGAAGCTTCCAAATTCAGAAGAACTAAATAATCCAAACAATAAAAAAATACCTAAGTGCCGTTTATTAACATAATACGGCACTTTTTTATACACTGGATTCATATGCGGCAAAATAAAACTCAACCATTGTCACCACGCCGATTAATAAAAGCCCTGTCCACCAATTTAAAACTCCCAACAATTGCAATGTCAACGATCCCACTGCTATTGCCGTTAAAAGAACTCCTTGCCTGAATGCCGTATGAATATGATTATAATAAACCTCGTTTTTATTAATCCAAACCCTAAAATAAAAACCAATCACCGTAAAAGTACAGGTTAGAGCTACAAATAAACTTATATAAAAAAGAGCCAGTGATAATCCCATCGTTTCAATCGGATTTAGTTTGTTTATAACGACAATCCATGCGATCCAGCTTACCATGCCGGCACCTCCGATTATTGCTAAATACTTATGATGAGACATTGCTTTTCTTTATTTTTTTAAGTAAAACCGGCAATTTTTTCATATCTTTTATTAATGTATCACGCATTTTGGGATTGTAAAGCGCCGAAGCCGGATGATAAACAGGGAAAAATATGTGCTTTTCCGCCAGTGGACCCTGTGCCCGCATGGCACTTCCATGCACATCAGATATTCGCAAATCAGGCAAAAAACGATTTAAGGCGTGTCGTCCTAGTAAAACGATAACATTCGGCTGTATAATATCAATTTGATCCTGCAAATATGGGAAACAACTAGATATTTCGTCCGGTAACGGATCTCTATTTGCCGGCGGACGATGTTTAACTACATTTGTAATAAAAACATCTTGCCTATCAATATTACATGCGCTTAGCATTTCAGTTAAAAATTTGCCGGCGGCACCTACAAAAGGCATACCCATTTCATCTTCCTTTTTGCCGGGAGCTTCTCCTATAAATAAAATATCTGCATTTTCACTACCCTCCCCCGGCACTGAGTTATTCGCTTCTTCACATAATCGACAAAGCCGACATTCTTTAACTTTTTCCCTTATGTCTGATAAATTCATTATTTTCTTTTTAAATAAAGTCTGACCAGCAACAATAAAACACCCATAGCTAAAAATATTGCCGCACCCTTCATTATTTCCTTCCCAAAAAATGCAAATATATTCGAAATCAACTTTACAAAGTGCTCATTTTCAATAAACGCCATTTGATTAATCGTCATATCCGCATTTATCTCTCCCAATTTAGTCAAGCTTCCAAACATCGTTAAAATATAGCCCAAAATCAGACCAATTAAGCCGCTTAAACCAAAACCTATTCCCTGCGCTGACATAATCGCGGTAAAAGGCTTATAAATAACCAATGATATCAATGCCAATAATAAAAGCAAAGAGGCGTAAAAAATTGTTTTAACGGTTCCAAACAAGCTGAAAACATTAGCCAAAATAAAATTTTTGTCACCAATAGCCGAATTTAAATCAAATTGGATTTGTTCAGGCACGGCGGCATATATGTCTTTTTCAAAACTGCGGGTTATAGGTGCTGCAACTTGGCTAAATGATGCATCTTCTGGTCTGCATGTGGGTAAACCGTTCTTTTCTTCGGGTTCCTCTTCAGGAAGGCATATTCTGGTATTCTCATAGATTTTATATGACAAATTGTTTGCCAAAGTTAACAAACTTTCTCTGAAAATACCTAATCTTAAGGTTAATGGCTTAGTCGGATCATCATCTAATCTTTCCATATCGGATACAAATTTATCCATTATTTGATCATAAATATTCATTGTAAATACATCTTCAATTTCACGTCTTAAATCTGTTTCATTAAAATATTCACCAATACTCGTGTCGCTATTTTTTATTCCTTTCACGGTTGCTCCAACTAAAAATTCATACCCCGGCTCTCTCAGTTCTTTTCTATAAAATTCAACATTTAAAAATGTATTAGAAAACGCAAATGCCACAAAAGCGGTGACGGAAGTTACTACAAATATAATTACGAGTAAAGCGGCTAGAATACGTCTAAAAAGCATTTTTATTTTTATTAAGCCTGCACATTAT
>WJJQ01000079.1 GCA_014729615.1 Candidatus Peregrinibacteria bacterium
GTCGTGGTTTGCTGCAAAATGGCAAGTCTATAAAATATTAAAAAAGGAAAAAACTTGTGTTAAGATGCCGTAGTCACTAATATGTCATCTTATTTTTTAACCTAAATAATAACAATGACTGCAGAAAGAATTGAATCTGAATCAAATATCAAGCCTAATGTGCCTGTGATTCCTCAAGGGTATATTGGCCAAGTTAAGGAAAAATGGGCTCATGGCGGATGTCAGATACCTGTTGATTTATCGCCCGATCAATTTGACAAAAGCGAAGTCGAACAAATGATAAAGCTGATTTCCAAAAAGGAAGGTAGCGTTGAAGCGGCAAAAGAATATGTGAGAAGAAAAATTGAAACCTGGCTTGCGCATGAAGAAATTTTAGAAGCAACAGCGGAAAAAATTGTTGCCTGCATGAAAGAAATTTAGTTTTACTTTAAAAAGTTTTAATAAAAATAATGCATAATGCGTGCAAATAATTTTTTTTTGTGCGTATTACGAACAAGCATTATCCGGAAAACCTACAAAACATTTTTGATCCGCCAAAAGCACTTTATTTGAGCGGAAAGTTGAATAAAGATGCTGACTATATTTCAATAGTCGGCTCTCGAACACCCAGTTCTTATGGTTACAGAATGGCGTATGTAATAGCCAATAAGCTGGCAAGACTGGGAGTAAGTATTGTTAGCGGACTCGCTTTTGGAATTGACGCGGTTGCCCATAAAGCGTGTATGGATGCCGGCATGCCGACAGTAGCTGTTCTGGCCAGCAGTGTCGATTATGTTACGCCGAGATCAAATCAGAGATTGGCAAATCAAATAGTTGAGAAAGGTGGAGTACTATTATCGGAATATCAAAACTATGATTCGGCGCATAAATATAGATTTTTGCAGAGAAACAGAATAATAAGCGGATTATCGAGAGCGACAATTGTTATTGAAGCGGCTGAAAAATCGGGCGCGCTGATAACTGCAGACCACGCATTTGAACAAAATCGAGAAGTATATGTTTTGCTTGGTGACCTGGACAGACCCCTTTCCGCCGGTTGTTATAAGCAAATTAAAGCCACGAAAGCTCAGCCAATTTTGGGAATTGATCATTTAATGCAGGAATTGAAGCTGGTTGAAGAGCCAGAACCAATAAAACACGATGAAAAATATTTACTGGATCTGATTGGTAAGCGCGAGAAATCTTTTGATCAAATTATGCGTGAAAGTAATCTGGAGCTATCCGTACTAAATTCGTTAATAATGAACCTTGAAATTAAAGGTGTATTAATCAGAACGATAAACGGATTTAAAGTTAAATCGAAATCGCAGTGACACGATGAATTTCGGGCAAGGTTGTAATACCATTTATCACCTTTATAATGCCATCTTCATACATTGTAAGCATGCCTTTTTTTCTGGCTGCTTCAATCAATTTCATGGAGCTGGCTTTTTCAAGAATCAGACGCTTGATTTCATTATCCACATCTAAAACTTCAATCACCGAAACACGACCTTTATAACCTGTGTGTGAGCAAGCCTCACAGCCTTTTGCAACAGGCAACGTCTCAGGAATTTCCAGCTTTAGTGACGGTTGAATTTTTTTAATAAATTCAAGTTGTCTGGTTAACTCGTCAAGTTTTGCTTTTTCTATAGGTTTTTCTTCACGACAATTGTCACATATTCTACGGGCGAGACGCTGTGCAATTACTGTGTCAAGCGCGGGAGCAACCATAAATGATGGTAACCCAATGTTGATTAAACGCGGAATCGCTTCAATCGCGCTGTTCGTATGCAAAGTACTTAAAAGAACGTGACCGGTTAAAGCGGCTTGCGCGGCGGTTTCAGCTGTTTCAAGATCACGGATTTCACCAAGCATCACGATGTCGGGATCCTGACGGAGTATTGCTCTTAAACCGTTTGCAAAGTCGTATCCCCTTTTTTCATTGATCTGACTTTGTGAAATACCCTTCAGATGGTATTCAATGGGATCTTCAAGGGTAATTATTTTGTTTTCGGGATTATTAAATTTTTCCAACAAAGTATATAAAGTCGTCGTTTTACCAGAACCCGTGGGCCCCGTAACCAAAATCATTCCGTGTTTTAGATTTAGTAAATGCTTTGTATGGGCCAGAGCTGAGCCGGAAAATCCCATATCTTCGAAACTTAGAGCATTTCTTTTACTGTCCAGTAAACGCATTACGAAAGTTTCGCCGTATTGTGTCGGCAATGCCGAAACACGCACGTCAACTTTTCTTTCGTTTACCTGAAAATTGTACCGGCCATCTTGAGGTTCGTTATCAATGTTTAATTTCATTTTACATTGATACTTAATTTGATTGGCCACATTTTTATAAGTACCCTTGTCCAGCTTGAAAATTTCGTGCAAAAGGCCGTCTATTCTGAATCTTATTACGACTTCGTCTTCTTCGGGTTCGAAGTGAATGTCTGAGGCTCCTGTTTTTAGGGCACCTACGCTAATCAAATAAAGCGCTTCTTCGGATGTAACGGTTTTTGCTTTTTCCTGAAGGTTTTTTAAGTCTTCAATTTCCTTTTCAAAGGCCTTTATTTTGTTTTCTTCGAGACTCGTGTCGATTTCTTTCTTAACTTTGTATTGTTCGGTGCGATACAAAGACATTGCTTCCAGCAAGCCTTCGTCCGATGCAAGATTAACATTGATCGCGAAGCCCGCCTTTTTAAGTTGATCCAAAACTTGCTGAGTTTCGGGCTTGTCGGGATCGGCAACCGCTACTCTGAGTTTTTTACCCATTTTGAAAAACGGTATTATGAGTGCTTCTTTAGCAACTTCGGGCGGGATTAATTTTAGAAGGTCGGGATTAATGGGAGTAACCGAAATATTGATATATCCCATTCCCTTTTCACGTGCTTTTTTCGCAGTGTCTTTTTCTTTGAACTGTCTGTTGATAGCTCCCAGTCGTTGCTCTTGATTTTCAGGGGCCTGACCGGCAAGTCCCGCTTGAGTGGGCGAATCCGCGTGCACCTGAATTTGAACGGGACGAGCCTTTGCCACAGTCGGCGCGTAGGTAGCTTTTTCACCCGGTTTGGGTCGATCTTTCGGCACAGCATGAGCGGCTGCTTGGGCTATTTCCATTGGAGTCATCTCCTTTTCATTTTCTTGCTGATTTGAATTCTGGTTTTGATTATCGTCGGGCATTTATTTTTTTTTTCGCAAAGATGTATCTGTTTATTTTACCACATTTTCATTTTTTGATTAAGTCTTAATGGAAAAAAAATACATTTTGTGTTAATATGAAATGATTAATTGCGCAACATGGCCAATCGTGAACAAAAAGAACAAAAGCTGAGGGAAGCTGTTAGACGCTCAATTTTGCTGAGTCCTGAAGATAAAAAATTCTGGATAGATCACGCTGCTATGTTGCCGAATCCGGTTTTAGATGACGTGTACAAATTAATCAAATCTAAAAATGAGGTTGTGGATAATTATTTGATGGCTGCTCTGGAAAAGGACAAAGAGCATAAATATTTGCTCGATTTAAAACAAAAAATTCAAAATATTAAGCAAAAAGCTTTTGAAATGGAAGAAGAGGCAACTCATGAAAATGCTGACGAATTATTAAAAAAAGAACTGGATAATTTATAAAATTCGACATATTCAATCTGGAAAAAAAACACAGATTGTGATAAAATAATCAGATTACAAAAATAAAAACAAAATAAAAAAATGGGGTTAGAAGATGCCAAAAGAAACATTGAGCAATCGTTTGCCAGTTTGGAAGAAGCAGAAGAAAAAGACAAATCCGGGTTACTTAAAGAAGAATTAGAGGAGCATGAAGATCTTTTTTATGAGGTTGAGGACCTTGTGGATCTTGGCGGTTTTTTGAATCTGCAGACGGAAGAATCTAAAAAATATTATGAAAAAGGTTTAAAGGAAGTCGAATCAACAATGTATGATCTTGCGGCGGAAGGTCAAGATATTTTAAAAGACAAGAAAAAAGCGAAGGAAAAAATTAAAACGATTGATAGTTTGGCAGGTGAATTAGATAGTACTTTAGGTAAGTATAAACCGACTGTAGAAAAGTTGTCACGAATTGACACGCAGGTAAACAAAGAACTGGAAATTGCGGAAGAACGAATGATCGCAATTGAAAAAATTGAAAAAAGAAAATTGGAGAATAATCTAGATTTTGACGAGGAATCCTATGAAATATACATAGATGAAGCAATAGACAGTTTTGGCACTGTTCTTAAACTATATAATACTATTGGAAATCTTCCGGAAGCTTTCAGAGATAAAAAGAAAAATATAGAAAAAAATGTTAAAAAACTGGCCAAAAAAGAAATTGTCGTAAAACAAACGAGATTAATCAGAGATAAATATGGGTCATTGGTTGAAATGGAAATTGATTACGATAACAAAGACGACGGATCTTATGAAATTGTCGGAGGAGAAATAATCCCAAAGGAAGAATTTTATAAACTATCGTTTCTTGATCAAAGAAAATTAATTGTTGATTTAAGATCAATTGAATTTGAAGTGGCTGATAATGTAGATGAAGAAGTAGCGCCAATAAAGGCGGAATCTTTTTATGAAGGAAGAAAATTATATGAACAAGGTAAATATCAAGACGCTAAACTGGTATTGGAACTGTTTATTAAAGATGCCGAAAATTGGAATACATATGAGGACGGGGAACGTCCATCAAATTTGGATGATCTTGTAAAAACCGCCGGTGGATACCTAAATGAAATCAATGAATCTTTGGGTAAGCAAGAGGCCATTTTAAACGCGCGGGGCCTAATAGAACGTGGAGATTTACACGGTGCCACAACGGTATTGAAAAATTTCATAGAAGAGAAAGCAGAAACTTCAGATGCTGAAATGCAAAAAAATGTGGAAGCCGCCAAGGAATTGATGAAAAGAATCGAGCTGACCATTGCTGAAAGAACAATGGAAAGACTTTATCAAATGCGTCCTCCGAAAAAAGTTGTGACGACCGTGCGCGCAGGTGAAAGAACCGTTATTAATCCCCAATATAAAGAGTGGCACACGTATTACCAAGCTGCCCGTGATGTTCATTCAGCTTTAAAAGAAGGAAAACACAATGATTTTAGCAGTGCATATGAGGAAGTATTAAAGAATAAAGGTCAATATTATTATCAAGAAGGCACCAGAAAATATTACGAATTTGAGAAGGATAATAGGTTTAATGTTCTGGAGGACGAAAAAATGTTGGAAAACTTACCACATGGTTATTTACAACTGGCCAGAAAATATAGAAAAGCAAAACAATATGATATAGCGGAGCAATATTTTCTCGCATACTTTGAAAAAGACCTTGTGAAAGTGGCACAGAAAAGGCTTACATTCGAGCAATATAAGAAAAAAGTCGATTCCGATGTTGGTTTTAATAAAGAACTGGCTGACATTGTTGCTGAACATAAGAAATTGTTTGAAAAGGAAGCGGCCGAAAAGGGATATGATCCTGCAACGTTCAACGAAGCTGAAATTAGAGAAAAAGCCCTTTTAATGCTTTATCAAAAAAAATTACCGGAAGTTGCGGTAGCTGAAAAACAAGCCTTGCATCAGGCTCATCCCGATAGTTTTAATGCGTATGACAAAGAAGTATGGGCAGAGTTTATGGATATGAAAGGTCAAACCTGGAAGGGAAGTCCGCTTGAATTATTCGATATGTCGGACGCGGATTGGGACTGGCTTAAGTATCAGCTGGCCATTGATATCGGAATGATTGCAATTTCAGGTTTTGGCGGATCCTTGCTTAAAAAAGGAACAGGGTTCGCTTTGGCTAAAATTCGTGACAATACGTTACGAAGAAAAATGGTGCAGGAACTAGCGGAAGCCGGTTCAATGGAAGCTCGCGAACAGATAATCACAAAGTACCGATTCATGCAGGAAGCTGAATTGGCTTTAGGTAAAGGTGCCGGACAAAGCGCGTACACCAGAGGCGCCAGGACTTTGGCTGGAGCTTATGGTGGAACAGCAATTGAAAGTTTCGGTTTTTCAGTTAGTCACGCTACGTTGAATGGCGCTAGAAATGGCCGATTTAATGTTATCGAAGAAGTAAACGCAAACTGGCAACATGATATGAAAGTTTTTGCCATTCTGGGTGCATCGGGAAGAGTTTCTCATAGTCTTTTAGATAAATTTTTAATTTCAAAGAATCCGGTGCTAAAAACGGCGGGTGGACTTGGCACTCTCGGAATAGAAGCTAATGCAATGGCCCTGGCAAACGGTGGGCAATTAACAAAGCATGATGTTGCGATGATTCTTGGTTTTAGAGCCAAAAGACTTGGAATTGACAAGGGTAAAAGAGCCATTGATTATTTAAGAGAATCCAGCACTGAAAATTTGAAAGTTGGTGAGACTGCTGGAAATAAAGAAACCGCATCGGCATTGGGAGTCAGTGATATTTATTTTGGGAAATTCGGTGAAAATCTGGAAGTCGGCGGGAAACCGGCTGAAGGATTTATGGACGCAAGTTCAAGACGAATTCATTACAACATGACTTATTTAAACGAAGGTAATCTTGCTCCTCATCTGGTGGAAAAGGGCGCGAAAGAAAAAATCATGCCCGAAGGATACAAGTTGGAAAATAAAAACGGTGAAACTGTTGTGAACGGACCAAAAGGTGAAATCAGTTTACACGAATTTTTTAAACTACCTGAAGGAAACAATTTAATGACAGCGCTAAGAAATACCGCTACTCATGAAAAAACCCAAAGGTATGTTCATAAAAAATCGGGACAAGAGGTTATTTTGGAAGATGGACGAAAAATCATTGTTGAAGATGGCGCAAAAACAGAAAGTGTAAAATCTCTTTTTACGGTTGCCGGTGAAACCGGAAAAATTAAACTCGAACTTCCGGACGGAAGAAAACTTACAGATAAATCTAAGGTAACATGGGTTGATATTGAAGAATTTATTGCGCATGTCGCCGATGGAAGTAAAAAACTGTCAGAATTTGAAAAGGCAAAACTTTTGAAGGAAATTAAAAAATTCGCTCCGGAATTTGAATGGAATAAAGGTAGACAATTAGATACAAAAGAACTTATTAATGAGGGAACTGAAGCAATCGGACGTGAAAGAGAAGCCGCAAGAATTGTGGCTGAAGCTCCGCCACTTGAAGCGGAAAAAACACCTCGGCCAAAGTCACCGGATAGCGGTGTACGACTTAAAGGTGAAATTGATTGGCAAAAAGGTGTAACTTTTGAAGACTTAAAGAAAGCGGCTGAAGGAGGAAAAGATCAGGCGATAGCCAAAAAAATCCTTTATGACTTAATTTCCATTTCTAAAATAAAGGATCCGGAGCTTAGGAAACAAACAGTAGAATCCCTTGTTAAAAAATATGGAATTAAAGACAGAATGGAGCTTTACACATTGATACAGCAAGTGGGTAGCGAGGTTTCAAAACATAATGATGTTGTTGCGGAAGGGCTGAGCAAATCCCGCAAACAAAAACAACCAAGTTTATATCTGGAAACGGAGCTTGATGCTTTTGGCAGAGAACTTGCCAGATCAATTATAAGTGAATCGAAAAGAGTGGAAACAATTTTAATAGATGGGGATCCTTCCAAACTGATGAAGGCTATTCAAACAGGTATTGTAACAGTTAACAAGGAAACGCTTGGAAAGCTTGTGACATCTGATAAGGGATGGAAAATGATGCGCGATATCATGGAAAATAATCCGCGACAGCAAAGACTTTTTAATGCCGAACTAAGCAAAATGGACTTATCTCAAAGTGTGGTAAATGCTGATTCGTTGGTGTACATCGCTATGCAAAAGAACGCTCCCGAAGTTGTTTGGGGACTTTTGCAGGAAGGTAAAATTAAGGGTTTGAAAGATATACCGGAATCAGTACAAACTGAATTATTGAGTAGGAAAGAAGGTGTGGCAATGCTTGAAAAAATGATGACTACAGGCGCCGTGAAAAGTTTGAACGAACTGTCATTGCCTGCAAAAATGTCTCTTACCAATAGCCCCGAGGGTATAGCAATGATACGCGACTCTCTTAGAGTGGGTGACATTAAAGGTTTTGAGAAAATGCCGGACGCGTTGAAATTGCGTCTTGCAGATACTGAAGGAGGTTACCAGTTAATTTTGGATCTGATGGCAA
>WJJQ01000080.1 GCA_014729615.1 Candidatus Peregrinibacteria bacterium
CCCCCGGATTTTTTACTTTGACTGTTCCTACGGGAGGGGGTAAAACTCTCTCATCCATGGCTTTTGCTCTTGAGCATGCGCTCGAATATGGAAAAAAGCGGGTAATAATGGCAATTCCCTTTACCAGCATTATTGAACAGACTGCAAAGGTTTATAAATATGGTACCGACGATGAAACAAAAATCAAAGATTTATTTAAAAAGAACTTGTGCCTTTTTGGTGAAGACAACGTAATTGAACACCATTGCAATACCGATGTTGAAAAAGAAACACTCAAAAGCAGGCTGGCATCTGAAAATTGGGATGCGCCAATAATAGTTACTACAAATGTACAATTGTTCGAGTCACTTTTTGCCGCCCGTACCTCTTCCTGTCGCAAATTGCACAATTTAATCGATAGCATAATTATTCTCGACGAAGCGCAAATGCTGCCGCCGCAATATTTAAAACCTGCTGTCTCAATATTAAAAGGATTGGTTGAATATTTTGGAGTAAGCGTTGTTTTATGTACAGCAACACAGCCATCATTGGAGGGCAATATAGCAGGAAAAATAAATGGGTTGAACAATGTACAACAAATAATAAAAGAGGATGATTATAATGCTAATATTTTTAAAAGAGTAAAAATACAAATGCCGAAAACTAGCGATGTAACTGAAAACTGGCAAACGATTGCCGATGAACTTGTCGCTTATAAGCAGGTTCTCTGTATCGTTAATACTCGAAAGGATTGCCGTGAGCTTCATTCCATTATGCCGTCGGAAACAGTCCATCTGTCTGCAAACATGTGCGCCGAGGAGCGGAGTGATAAAATTACGGAAGTTAAAGAAAAATTAACAACAGGTGATGATATACGCGTTGTAAGCACGCAGCTTATCGAAGCTGGCGTTGACATTGACTTTCCAGTAGTATATAGAGCACTTGCGGGTGTTGATTCATTGGCCCAGGCAGCAGGGCGTTGTAACAGGGAGGGCAAATTGAAGGAGCAGGGCCAAAATGGGAAATTAGTGGTTTTTGCAGCACCAAGCAATTCACCTCCAGGTTTACTGAGAAAGGGTGAAGATGCCACTAAAACAATGCTTTTTAACAATAGTTTTGCCGAATTTTCCAATAATATATACTCCGAATATTATAAACATTATTATAGCAGTATAAATAATTTCGATAAATCAGATTTTGAAACAAGATTGGTAAAAGGTGCATGTGAATTTAAATTTCAATTTAGAACATTCTCGATGGATTTTAATTTAATAGATGATAAAGCACAAAAAACAATTTTTGTATGGTATAAAGGAAAAAGTAATAGCAGTTATGAGCTGATTGACCTTTTACGTAAAAAAGGGCCGGAACGATGGATAATTCGCAAACTTCAACGATTTGTCGTCAATATTCCGCAAAAATGCTTTGCAAAAATTCTTGAGTCAGGTTTTATAGAAGATGTTCACGGCTACTTTGTGCAGAGCGCGTCCGGTCTCTACCGTCCAGGTGTAGGTTTTGAAATAGAAAATGCGAATTTAAGTGCGGAAGAATTGATTTGTTAAAACAAAAGGAGGTACGGAGTTGAGCAAAATAAACGGTTTCAAACCTTTTTGCCTCGACATTTGGGGCGATTATGCTTGTTTTACAAGACCGGAAATGAAAGTCGAGAGGGTAAGTTACGATGTAATTACTCCCTCGGCTGCACGTGCTGTTTTTGAAGCTATATTCTGGAAACCGGCAATCAGATGGTGGGTAAAAAAAATTGAAGTTCTTAATCCAGTAAAATGGATGACTGTGAGACGAAATGAAATAGGTTCTATCATGAGCGAAAGATCCGATGGCATTATCATTGAAAAGGCCCGCCAGCAGAGAGCGTCTCTTTTATTGCGCGATGTACGTTTTAGAATACATGCAACACTTGAATATATCCCCTTTGAAAAAAGAAAGATGTCGGAATATATGAAAGTACCTGAATATTTATGGGATTCCCAGGAAAAAGAATTAATACGGGAAGAGATAAAAGCATTTGAAACAAGCGTTGATACCGTAAAAAAAGGCGAGTCCCCCGGAAAATACTTGGCAATGTTTGAAAGACGGGCCAAAAAAGGACAATGTTTTAATCACCCCTATTTGGGATGCCGGGAATTTGCATGCCATTTTAGACTGGTAGAGGATATTGCTAATGAACCTGAACCAATCTGTGAAAACAGGGACTTGGGTTATATGCTCTATGATATGGATTTTAGTATTTCTCAAGATCCAAAACCTGCATTTTTCAGGGCAAAACTTGAAAAAGGGGTCATTAATGTACCTGACTGGGAGAGTAAGGAGGTGGTGAGATGATTTTGCAGGCTTTAAATGATTATTATCATAGAAATAAATCTGTTTTACCGGAAAAAAATTTCCAAACACAGGAAATAAAATTTGTTATACAGATTGATAAAAATGGTGATTTTAAAAATTTGCTTGATGTCAGGGAAGGCAAAAATGGACATGTATACCTTTTGCCTAAAGCAATTGGTCGCTCAGGATCAAATTCGTGGCAAACTGCTAATTTACTATGGGATCATTATGGGTATTTGCTCGGATTCCCAAAAGATGATAGCGAAAATGCAAATAAAATGGCAAACAAACAATTGGCATCATTTATTGCAAAGGTCAAAAACTTACCGCAAGCATTAAAAGAAGATACAGGAATTAATGCAGTAATTCGATTTTATATGCAAAATCAACAAGAATTGGTCATAAAACATCCCCTATGGGAAAATTGCTCAAAAATTCCCGGGTGCAATATGTCGTTTCAGTTATTAGGTGAAGATTGCCTAATTCCTGAAAGAAATGCTGTAAAAAAATATGTAAGTGAAAATGGTAACGAACAAGATGATGAAAGTGAAACCGTGAAAGCCAACTGTCTGGTAACAGGGAAATATGCTCCAATAGCAAGAATACATACTGCCACACCAATTCTTGGTTCAAAAAGCAATGCAAAACTGGTCGGGTTTCAAAAAAAATCCGGTTTTGATTCTTATTATAAAGAGCAAGCATATAATGCACCAATTTCTTCTGATGCTGAAGCAGCATATACGACGTCATTGAAATACCTTACAAAATCTTCTGAAAACAATTTTTTTATCGCTGATACAACTGTTGTTTTCTGGGCTGAAAGGGAAAATGAGGAATATAATTTTTCGAATGAATTCCAATGGTTTTTTGCTGATTCTCCCAAAGATGATCCTGATAGAAATACAAGGACTGTTAAAAACTTGTATTCTGCTATTTATACTGGAAAAATTCCCATTGATGATGGGAGCAAATTTTTTGTGCTTGGATTATCTCCTAATGCTGCACGCATTTCAATAAGGTTCTGGAAGACAGGAACGGTGCGGGAATTTGCCGATAAAATAAAGTTACATTTTGATGATTTTGAAATTATTCATGGCCCAAATGAAAAGCACCATTTGTCTCTCAATCAAATATTACGGGCAACAGCTTTGGAGTATAAAACTGATAATATCCCACCAAAACTTGCCGGAAATGTTGTGCAATGTATACTTGACGGGAAACCTTACCCCATCACACTTATGCAACAATGCATTCGTCGCATACGGGCACAGCAAAAAGTTACACGTGCAAGGGCGGCAATTCTCAAGGCATATCTTAATCGTATTAATCGCATATACCACTCTTCAGAAAAGGAGGTTGAAGTGTCCCTTGATATTGAAAACGCCAATATAGGCTATAGGCTCGGAAGGTTGTTTGCCGTATTGGAAAAGATCCAGGAGGAAGCGAATCCCGGTCCGATTAATGCAACAATCCGTGACAGATATTTTGGAGCGGCTTCAAGCAGTCCTGTTGCGGTTTTTTCCCAATTGCTTAAATTAAAAAATCACCATTTAGGGAAACTGGATAACAAAGGCCGCAAAGTAAATTTTGAAAAAATGATCAGCGAGATTTTCGAGGGAATATCAAATTTACCTGCTAACTTGCCTTTAAATGATCAGGCATATTTTTCTATTGGTTATTATCACCAGCGCAATAATTTTTATAAAGAAAATTAAATAGTTAACAAAAAGGAGTAGTTGTTATGGTCAATCCAATTACAAAAAGATACGATTTTGTCTTGTTTTTCGATGTTAAAGATGGAAATCCAAATGGCGATCCGGATGCAGGTAACCTCCCGAGAATTGATGCAGAAACAGGAATGGGATTAGTTACCGATGTTTGTTTGAAGAGGAAAGTGAGAAATTATGTTCAAATTGTTAAAGAAATGGAAAAACCATTTGACATTTTTATAAAAGAAAAGGGCATCCTTAATAATTCGATTGATGAAGCCCATGAACAGGAGGAAGTAAAATCAAAGGGGAAAGGTGAAAAAACCGAAGCTGCTCGCCAATGGATGTGTAGTAATTATTATGACATCAGGAGTTTCGGTGCTGTTATGAGTACTGGTAAAAACGCAGGTCAAGTCCGTGGGCCGATCCAATTAACATTCGCCCGTTCAGTAGATCCTGTTATTGCACTCGAGCACAGCATTACACGCATGGCTGTCGCAACTGAGGCCGAAGCAGAGAGACAATCCGGGGACAACCGTACAATGGGCCGCAAATATACTATTCCTTACGGCCTTTATCGTGCCCATGGTTTTGTATCGGCTCATCTAGCTGCTCAAACTGGTTTCTCGCAAAATGATCTTGATCTTTTCTGGAAAGCTTTGCAGGAAATGTTTGACCATGACCATTCTGCCGCTCGCGGACAAATGAATACAAGAGCGATAATCGCTTTTGAGCATGAAAGTGCTTTGGGAAGTAAACCTTCGCATGAACTATTTAGGCGGGTAACGTGCGACCGCGCTACAGAAGGACCTGCTCGTGAATTTTCGGATTACAAAATATGTTTTGATGGAAATCAAGTTAACAAAATTTTTGATGTTGTAAAAATTGGTGGTTGATAATGGTGTGTCCTGAATTAAAATTTGAATTGTGTCACCAATGGTGGCACAATTTAATAAATCATAAAATGATAAGCCGTTGCCCCAAGAATTATTAAATTACATATTTCTAAAAAAAATCTCATGCTCATAAAACCGGCATAGAAAGCAACCACTGCACGCAAACGGAACAAGGGGGGAGGTTATGCCGCAGATTAATGGATTAGAGTGTTCGTGAGCGGGAGAAAACGCTCTGGTAGCATGAGCATGAAGTCGGGACTCGAGGGGTGGATTTTATTGTCGACAACAGGTTTTGGTTGAATTGAAAGCGGTTTCGAAGCTTGAAGAGGCGCACTGGGCATAGATTTTGAATTATTTACGTGCATACAAGCTGGAGATCGGATTGCTCATAAATTTCAGCGCCAAAAGCCTTGAGTTCCGCAGGTTCGTTGATTCCCGCTCAGCAAAAAGACGATAATAGTAACCTTTCAAGCATAGGGGATATATGGAGGAATTCAATAA
>WJJQ01000081.1 GCA_014729615.1 Candidatus Peregrinibacteria bacterium
CCGTCGCCGCTGACGAAGATCGTCGGCGGAACGTCTTCCCGCCCCAGCCGGGCGAAGCCCACCTCCCGCCACTTGAGTCCGCGGCGGTCGTAGAGCTTCGGCATCAGCCGGTGGACCGGCTCGGCCGTGGCGGTGTTGATGGGGTAGAAGTCGCTCGGGCAGTCGCTGGCCAGGAGCTGGTAGCGGCGGAGCTGGAGGTGCCGGCTCAGCCGGACCGGTTCGGTGCGGACCAGCAGACCGGTCGAGAGCATCTCATCCGGATGCGGCACGGTGCTCGGGGCCGAACACCCGCCGGCCAGGGCCGCCAGCGCCGCAAGGAACGTAAGAACGGGCCGCTTCACGATGGACTCCTTCTCCGGCGGCCGGGCCGCCTTGCGGTGAGCTTCCGTCGAACCATCGGGTGGTGAGCTTTGGTCGAACCACCTGACTGTTCAACGCATCCGTGCTGAGAAGGATACGGTGTTTCCGCCCACGCATGCCAGAGCCGCCCGCCCGCCCGTCCTGCATTCGCGAACGGCCGGATCGCGAATCCGGCCCGGAGCGGCTCTGCCGCCAGGCCTGCCGGCGGAGGCGGATACGAATCAGCTCCCCAGGCCGGAGCCGCCTATGAGGGAAGGAGCGGCCGATCAGCCGTAAAAACCATTCACCGTCCGGGCGACGAACTCGATCTGCTCGTCGCTCAACTCCGGATAGACCGGCAGGGCCAGCACTTCCTGCGTGGCCTTCTCGCTCTCGGGGAACTCGCCGCCCTTGTAGCCCAGGGCCGCGAAGCACTCCTGCTGGTGCAGGCTGACCGGGTAGTACACGTTCGAGCCGACGCCCTGCTCCTTCAGGTGGGCCTGCAGCTCGTCGCGGCGCGGGACGCGGATGACGTACTGGTTGTAGATGCTCTCGTTGTAGTCGCGGACGACCGGCGTGGTCACGTCCGGGCAGTCGGCCAGGAGCTGGTCGTACTTGGCCGCGTTGGCCCGCCGGGCGGCCGACCATTCGTCGAGGTGCCCGAGCTTGACGATCAGCACGGCCGCCTGAAGGGTGTCCAGGCGGAAGTTGCCGCCGACGAACTCGTTGTGGTACTTGTCCCGACCGCCGTGGCCGCGGCACATGGTCAGCCGCCGGGCCAGGGCGTCATCCTGCGTGGTGACCATGCCACCGTCGCCGAAGCCGCCGAGGTTCTTGCTGGGGAAGAAGCTGAAGCACCCCGTCGTGCCGATGCTCCCGGCCGGGCGGCCCTTGTACTTGGCCCCGATGGCCTGGGCGGCGTCCTCGATGACCGACAGGTCATGCTTGCCGGCGATCTCCATGATCGGGTCCATCTCCGCCACCTGGCCGAACAGGTGCACCGGCATGATGGCCGTGGTCCGCTCGGTGACGGCCGCCTCGATCTTGGCCGGGTCGATGTTGAAGGTGTCCGGCTCGATGTCCACAAACACCGGGCGGGCCCCCACCCGCCAGATGCTCCCGGCCGTGGCGAAGAACGTAAACGGCGTGGTGATCACCTCCGGGCAACCCGGGCAGGCATCGCCCGCACGGCAGGCCGGCAGGTCCTCCCCGATGCCCAAAGCCATCAGGCTGACCAGCAGGGCGTCGGTGCCGCTGGAGACGCCGATCGCGTGGGCCGACTGGCTGTACTCGGCCACCAGTTTCTCCAGCTCCTTGACCTCCGGACCGTTGATGAAGTACTGGCTCTCCAGCACCGACTCGACGGCGGGGGCGATTTCATCCTGGATGGCCGCGTACTGGGCCTTGAGATCGAGCAGCGGAACCTTCATCGTAAGCTCCTGTCCCTCAGTAAATTAGACGTTGCGGTGGCGTTTGAACTCATCGTAGGTCACGGTCCCCCTAGCCAGCTCCGGCGGCAGGGGGGCCTCTTCGTCCAGGTCCAGGCAGCGGAGGACGCCCGGGGGTTCCTCCACGTAGCGGTAGCCGCTCTCGGGGCAGGTCATCCGGCCCTCGGCGTCGGGCTCGCCCAGGCGGTGCCCGTGGCGGCTGACCCAGCCGTGCCGGCGGGCGGGGACGCCCATCATCAGGGCGTAGTCCGGCACGTCTGCGGCCACGACCGCCCCGGCGGCGATGAAGCAGTACCGCCCCAGCGTGATCCCGCAGACGATGGTGGCATTGGCCCCCACCGTCGCCCCGCGGCGAATCAAGGTCCGCTCGTAGAGGCTGTGTCGGACGACCTGGCTGCGGGGGTTGGTCACGTTGGTCAGCACGCAACTGGGGCCGAGGAAGACGTCGTCCTCGATCTCCGTGCCGGTGTAAATCGCGACGTTGTTCTGCGCCTTCACGTTGGAACCGATGACCACGTCGTTGGCGACCATCGTGTTCTGGCCGAAGATGCAGTTGGAGCCGATCTTCGCCCCCTTCATGATGTGGGCGAAGTGCCAGATCTTCGTGCCCTCGCCGATCTCGCAGGGCTCATCCACGTAGGCGGACTCGTGGGCGAAGTACGGCTTCTCTTGCGCGCTCATGCGGGGGTTCCTGTCGAAGCCGACGGCGGGCGGCTACTCAGAGCTTCACCGGGCGGCCGTCGTTGGCCAGCGATTCGGACCCGGCCGCCAGCACCTTGACCACGCGGACGCCGTCGGCGCCGTCGCTGCGGGGCTGGGTGTCGTTGACGATGCTGTCGACGAAGTGCTGGCACTCGGTCTTGAGCGGCTCGCCGCCGGCGATTTTGGGGATCACGATGTCGCCGGTGCGGAGCGTGATGGCCTCGACGTAGCTGTCCACGCTCTTGATCTCGGCCCCCTTGTCGTACACGCGGACCCGCTCGGCGGCCTGCATGTCGTCGAAGACGACCATCTTCTGGCTGCCCACCAGAGTGACCTTGCGGATCTTGTGGGGGTCGAGCCAACTGACGTGGATGTGGGCCATCCGGCCGTCGGCGAACTTGAGATTGGCGAAGACGACGTCCTCGATGCCCTTCTGCAGGTAGTCGTGCCCGCAGGCCGAAACGCTCACCGGCTCGGCCTCGAACAGGTGGCAGGCGACCGACACGTCGTGCGGGGCCAGCGACCACCAGGCGTTCTCGGCCTGGCGGACGATGCCGAGGTTGACCCGCTGGCAGTAGAGGTACAGCGGCTCGCCGACGTGGCCGCCGTCGATGGCCCGCTTCATGTACTCCACGGCCGGGTGGTACTCGAGCAGGTGACCGACCATCAGCTTCAGACCGGCCTTATCCGCTTGATCCTTCAGGGCTTGGGCATCCTCGACGCCGAGGGTCAGCGGCTTCTCCACGAAGCAGTGCTTGCCGGCCGACAGGGCTGCCGAGGCGATCTTGTAATGCAGGGGGGCATCCACGGCCACCACGACCGCGTCGACCGAGTCGTCCGAGAGGGCCTGGTCCATGTCGTCGGTGACCGTCGCCTGCGGGTACAGGGCGGACATGGAGCGGCGGACCTTCTCGTCGAGGTCGCAGATGTACTTCAGCTCGGTCCCCTGGAGGGATCCGAAATTGCGGACGAGGTTCTTGCCC
>WJJQ01000082.1 GCA_014729615.1 Candidatus Peregrinibacteria bacterium
GAAGCACGGCGCAAATTCATTAGCCTTTTGCCCGAAGTGGCACGCAGACAGTTGTGGCAAGAAAAAGGTTTTGAATCTTTGTATCACTTTGCCGCCGTGCTGGCCGGTATCAGTCGTGACCAAGTTCAACGTGTACTTCAACTTGAAAAACGCTTTGAAGACAAACCAGCTTTAAAGAAAGTACTGGTTAAAGGTGAAATCAGTGTGAACAAACTTGCGCGGGTGGCATCAATTGCGACCGAACAAAACCAAACTGAACTGGTTAACATGACAAAAAACCTATCATCAAGATCGCTTGAACAAGCCGTAAAAGAGCATAAATCTGTGCACGTGATCAGGTTTGAAATGGCCGATGACGTTAAACAAAAATTACAACAATTACATGAAGAGGGAATAGATGTGAATGAAATGTTAAGAAAAATGCTCAATCAACGTGACCGGCAGATTGAGCAAAACAACCAGCTTGAAGCACCGGCCAAATCAAGCTACATACCCGTCAAAATCAGACGGGCAGTGCAATACAAATATGGCAATAAATGCGCGGTGCCCGGTTGTCCACATAAAGCGACAAACATTCATCACACATTAAGGCGTGCGGTAGGTAAAATCCACAGCCCTAAATTTATGGTGCCGCTTTGCAAAGCACATCACGACCTTGAGCATTTAACCGATGAAAGGGTGATGATGCATAGAAGATTATAAAAACCGACCCCATTTGCAACCGCGAGAAATGCATACTATAATGGCTTCCGCCTTCAAACATGCCAAACGTCGGGGTGTGCGCAGTTGAGCGCCTGCGGCCAGTCAAAATGTTCGCGCTAAATGCGCGCTGTGCACATGACGAGGCGCGCAAATCAAAACAATCAGTAAACCAAACGTCGGGGTGTGGCGCAGTTGGCTAGCGCGCACGCATGGGGTGCGTGAGGTCGTCGGTTCAAATCCGGCCTCCCCGACCATTCTAACTTATCATTTTATGAAAAATGCAAAAAAATTTGCACTACTCATTGGTTTACAAGGCTCCGGTAAAACTAGTTTTGCAGAAAAAATTTTAGTCCCCAAGGGATACAAATTCATAAATGGAGACAAATTTTTACAAAAAAAAGAAACCGACCTCCCCTATGAAAAAATTAAAAAAATTGCAAATGAAGTTATATCAAGTAATTTTACCGGCCTATTGTTAGAATTTAACAATTCTAATTCATCCGTAAGAAAAAAGCTTATAAATATTGGAAGCCAAATGGGCATGGAAACAGAATATTTTATAATGTCAACTTCTATACAAATCTCTTTAAAACAAAATAGACAAAGAAAAGATAATCAAAACATTCCCGAGGAAATAATAAAAAAAAGACACAAGCTGTTAACAGAAACTCCCCCTGACTTTTCTGAAGGCGTGAAAAAAATTTTTAAAATCTCAAAAAACAGTTACAATAATTACCTTATAATTGATGTTGCTTGATATTTAATTCTTCTTTCACATAGAATTAACCAAGCAACACTAAATTTTACCAAAAAAATCTTTTTGAAATTCTTAGCTGCAATTTTCATAACAATCTATTCGGGAGTTTTAACCAATCATGATCAAAAATTTTACCAACTGATAACCACCCCCAAAGAACTTCCCGCGGAAATTCAACTGAATGTACCCTTTACACCGCAAGCCCCATTTGGAATATGGGATGCCGACCATAACGAAGCCTGCGAAGAAGCGGCACTGGTAATGGTGAACGCCTACCTCGATAATGAAAAACTGACTCCCGAATCGGCTGATACGCAAATACTTCGTTTAATAGGATGGGAAGAGCTAAACGGATACAAAGTGGACGTCGATGCGCGTGAAATGGGTCAACTTGCCAACGATTATTTGTACAAAAACTATAAAATATATTATGACGACCAGGTTACGGAAAATAGAATAAAAACCTTACTCAATAAAGGATATCCCGTAATTTTACCGGTAGCGGGACAAACGTTGGGAAACCCCTATTTCAGAGGTGAAGGACCGCCTTATCACGTAATCGTTCTCATTGGCTACAACGAAACAAATTTCATTACGCATGATCCGGGCACAAGAAACGGCGAAAGTTATGAATATTCAATTGACACTATCATGAATTCAATTCACGATTGGACAGGCAACAAGCAAACAATAAAAGAAGGCCGCAAAGCCATGTTAATCATGACCCCATAAACAAATGCCAGAATACTTAGTACACGGTTCCAAGCTCAAAACATATGACCCGAACGGATATCCCACGATAAGGGAAACCAGTTATTCATTCATTACCGAATCCAATCAGGGCAGAATAACGACAGTGGAATACCCTGAATCAGAAGCCAACAAACCCGACAGAAAAACAAAAATAGTTGAAAATATTATTATTGAAGATCTGAATATTTTAAGAAACGAAGTAAGAGATGCCATTTGTGGCATTTTAGTTCATGAAGACCACAAACATCGAGAAGTGGCATACACGGAAACCGACACCTACTGGCGATATTTTTATTATCCCGATACCAAATCAATTCGACTTGAAACAACAGTCCAAAAAGAAACATGCGCTCCCAGACAAAAGCCCACTAATCATGCATCCATGACAAATAAGTTTCTGCAACCGCAAGAAATCCCGGCAGCGGTCTTACAAAAATTGAAACAGTAAAATTATTTTTCCTTTCTACCTCCGGTAAAGAATCCAATATAAATCACCGCACCGGCCACAACCACTCCCACACCGATCAAAAAGTATAGGAATATTGGCGCGCCTTCATCGCCACCGGCCAATCCTCCAAAAATTCCGCCGGTCCGCGACTCATCCGCCTCATCGGCGGCACCTTTCAAATCTAGTTCCGGAATAATTTCAATTTCTCCCTGCTCCGTAATTTCAAAAGGAATTCTAATGGTATCAGACTGGGCACCATCTTTTTTTCTGGTAGCCGTAACAAAAACTTCGTGCTCCCCAACTGCAAGTCTTTTCGGAGCAATAATTTCAAACTCACCGGTAATAGCATCCGCTATCAAAACGGAAGATGTAACAATTGACCTCCATGTAGCCGTTACTTTACTTCCAAATTCAGTTTCACCCACCAAATAAGGCTTGTCATCATCAATAACCAATGTCAAAGATTCAAATTCCACATCAGATGGAATTTCTTCACCGGAAAGTTCTTTCGGTACGGGCTTATCAACCAGCAAAGTTGAATCAATTACTATTCTTACAGGATTAGAACTAACCACCTTCGATTGTTCAGTCAACAGAGCTTTAGCGACCAAAATATATTCACCATCTCTAATTGGAGTTTCTGTTTGAAAAATAAAAATATCATTCTCATCAGTAATAACATTTCCAAGAACAATTTCTTGTCCCGCTTCATTTCGCAAATAAATGGCAACTTTACCTCCCGCCGGTGCCACACCCTTTATTATGGGAGTAGTATCGGAAACATATTGTCCTTGCGTAAAATTAGTAATCTTCACACCCAAATCTTCTATGCTGTTCACAACTAACGGATCAGTTCCATAAAGATTAATTTCATCGGAATCCGTCAAACCATCACCATCAGTATCCGCATCTCTAGGATTTGTTCCAAATTGATATTCCAGTTTGTCAGAAACACCATCACCGTCTGTATCGGCGATACCGGTTTCCACATCAATTTCGAATTCCTCTTCCCAATCATCCGCCACACCATCTTTATCTTCATCCACCGGATAAGACTCCGGATCAAGCGGATCCGTTTCATTCAAAACTTCAATATAGTCACTATAATTATCATCATCCGTATCGGGTACAAACGGATTTGTATTATGCGTCACAACTTCATCATAATCCGACAGTCTGTCGGCATCGGAATCTTTCAAAAAAGGATTGGTCCCGTAAATTTTAACTTCATCACCATCACTTAAATTATCATCATCGGTATCTTCATCTTGCGGATTGGTAAAATATACGGTTGATTCCATATAGTTTTTCAAATCATCCTCATCATTATCGGCATTTAATGCCTCAAAATGGGATTCATCGCTCAAATATAAATTCAATCGATCTATCATGTCTTGCAGCTCCTCCTCGGTAATAACCTCATCAGGACGAAACTCGCTTCCTTCTTCACAATCAACCATGTCAATAATACAAGATAAATTCAAATACCGCGGATACCACCATGCTGCCGCTCTGCTGATATCAATGTCGCTAAAAGGGGTTGTTTGGGCTATAACCGCTTCAAGTCCACCCAATTCGGCCTCAATTTCGTCATAATATTTCCATTCAATCAATTCTACCGAACCCAGCAATACTTTTAACGCTTCCATTCGTGAAATAATTTGATCGGGCTTAAAAGGACTTTGCGGCTCCTCGTAGTAACCTTGAACATTTCCTAAAATCGTACCCAAATTTATAGCATATGTAAATTCATGATCAGCCGTCACATCCGGATAAAACTGTGATTCAGCAAAACCTCCAACTTCATCAAGTTGAACATTATCAAAATTTGTTATCGCGAGAAAAATAGACATACATGCCTCTAAATCGTTGTTACATTTATCAATAATTTCCGAATATGTTTCACCTAAATCAAACTCTTCGCTGATTAAATGTAAAATTTCTCCACGAGTTACACTTAACTCATCGGGTATATCTTCATCCGTTACAATTACAGGTGGAGGTGAAGGTATTGTCCTGGTTTCTTGCGCCGGTCCGGGCGGAGCAACAACTACCGGTGCTGGTTCGGGTGTTGGAGTTGGAGTCGGAGTAGGCGCAGGCTCCGGTTGAGGCGTCGGTGTTGGTTCGGGCTCAGGCGTAGGTTCCGGTTCAGGCTCAGGAGTAGGTTCCGGTTCAGGCTCAGGTTGAGGCGTCGGTGTTGGGTCAGGATCGGGCGTTGATCCGCCTCCTGTTCCGCCGCCACCGCCACCGCCCCCACCTATTACAGTAGGAGGTGCTGTTACCGTTAATAGAGCTTGATCGGACACTCCCCTGAAAGAAGCTCGAATATAGGCGTTCCCGGTTCTAATAGCTGTTGCCAACCCGGTCGCGTTCACGCTTGCAACGTATGTATTTTGCGAACTCCATACTGTTTCGGGATCATTTGTCACATCTATTTGACTACCATCTTCCAAATTTACCGTAGCCGTAAATTGCTGAGTTGTTCCCTTTTGTATTTGCGGCGTTAACGGTGTTACATCCATAGTTGTGGGCGCGCTAAACAAAGGCAGGCCAACATTCGTTTGTTGAGCGTAAATCGCGGGTGAAACATTAGTAAACACCAATGCAATAAAAGCGGTTAATGAAAGTAACTTTGACAATTTATATGACATTTGTTTTTTTGTTTTTATTTTTTTTAATCCTAAAATTATAACATAAATTTTTAAATCAGTAAATTTCAATGATTTGCATCAAAAAATAAATCAGGTAAATTTCGAGGCGGTGGGGTTATGGGTGCCTATATATACCTAGATCAACCCCGCCTTTTTTATATCGACCCCATTCTTTGAAAAAAACGAATTTTTGTGCTATAATATTCGGATATATTAAAATCCGAATTAAAAATGAACTCTGTTCTCAAACTTGCCGGCAAAACCTTCCTTACACTTTCCCTGCTACTTGTGGGCGCAATCACAGCTTTTGCCAATGGACAAATTACAATGATTGTAACCGATCCCGATCCGACCGAGGGAAACCACAGTTGGTTTGTATATGAAAGCACGCCGGGTCAAACAATACACGACCTTGTTACATTAAAAAATTACGGCAATGAAACGACAACGGTTAATCTTTATGGAATAGATGCATCAAGCGGAGAATCCGGCAATTTCATTTTAACCTTTAAAGACCAGGAGCAAAACAATATTGGCACCTGGGTAAAAGTCGATCAGGAAACAATTGCAATCCCCGCAAACGAATCAATTGACGTACCGTTCAGACTCGATATTCCCGAAGGAGTAAGCCCGGGGCAATACACGGGCGGGCTTGTTGTAGAAACGGCGGCCGAAAACAACACAAATGATAACGGCAACAAAAATGTACAGGTAAAAACCCGCATAGGCTCAAGAATTTATGTAACCATACCGGGTGACATTGTTGAAGAAATCAATTTAAATAATTTTAGTGTAAACACAACACTGCAAAACAAACTGGAATTTAAATTCGAAATTCAAAACCGCGGTAACATTTCCTATGAAACACATGCGAACATAGAAATTTACGACCTTCAAGGAAATCTTTTCGACCGCATCAACATGCCAATTGGCACCAGCTCCCCCAAAACAGCCATTAAACCAACACTTTTAAGCAACAAAAAAGCGCTAATTGGAAATTTCAACATTAAAGGATCAGTTAATTACATTCCCAAATTTGTTACATCCAACTTACACGGTGCCGCTTTAAGTGACTCATTTACAAAAAACCATACCGTTTTACCCTGGAATATCATTGCAATAACGGGATTTTTTCTTTTCGCGACACTTTATATTATTTGGCACAAAAAACATCAAAAGAAATTATTTTTTGCCAATAGTACCAATTACATATTAAAATGTGATGACGACATTATTTCGCTCGGCAAAAAAAATCACATTCCATGGAAGAAACTTGCCAGATATAACCACTTGAAACCTCCTTATATTTTAAAGGAGGGAGACTCTATTCTTGTACCAAAAAACACAGATAATGCCTAAAAAAACACGTTACATCAAAAATATTTTCCTTTTACTTGCGGTGCTTACAGCCATCGCCAGCTCATATTTTTTGTTACAATCAAGCATTTTCAATGCGGATGAAAACCGGGCGGCAATCTTTTTTAATCCGAATTACAACTATATTAACAGTAATAATTCGGATCCTTTATTCGACAATCCTCGCACCGCGGTCGACAATTTCGGTTGGCAAAGTGTTGTCTGGTCACAATATTCCGGTGTAACACCCAATATTTATTACAAACTTTTTGACAACTCCGGCCAGGAATATGCAAGCGGAGACATTTTAGTTAATGACACGACTTATCAGGGCCATTTCCAACCCGACGTGGCAACAGTTACATTAAGTACATATACAGATCATTTTGCTACGGTTAGTTGGGTGGGAAACGGAGGAAACGGCGGTGATGACGTTTGGATTCAAAACTACTTCAATGAAATTAACTCAGGTAGCAATGAACAAGTTAACTCGACAACATTACCCGCCATTTTCGAACAACACATAGCAATAGATCCCGATGACCAGTTAACACCTTCATATTCCAGAGGTGTCGTAGTATGGCGTACCAATGATACAATTTACTATCAATTAATAGATGCCGGATACAATCTTGCCACAACAAACCTAATTGGAAGCGAAAATATTCTGGACAGTACCAGTACATATACGAGCATCAATGATGTAGCCGTAGCCATGAACAGCAACGGTGAATACATTATCGCCTGGATTGGACAACGCGACACAGACACTTATCCAAAAATCTATTATCAAATATTCCCGAGTTATAACGGCTCCGGCGGTGCGCCCGACGGCTCACCCATTTCCAGTATGAGCGCGCCCGTTTCAATCGACTTGCAAGCAACGGAACTCGACGTAGCAGCGGACAAACACGCAATGACCGGACCAAACGACGACTCTCAAAGGGTGTTTTATTTAACCTACGCAAAACCGCGAACTGTCACAACATACGAAGACATAGTGGTCAGAACAATAAATTGTACGGATCCTGATCCGGCCTTAAACGACAACACCGATTTAAACTGTAACCTTGAAACAAACCAGATAATTGCAAGCGAAGATAGCGACGAAAATAGAAAATCCCCCTCAATTGACGCGGACGCTCTTGCAAACTTTACCGTAACCTGGAATGAAGAAACATCTACGCCTGGTATAATTCTGGCGGCAAGTTATAACAATAAAAAACAATTGATTGGAGGCGATGTATTCACGCCGGACTTCAATACTTATGACATTACCGGCCCGGTTCCCGCGCAGGGATGGCCCGATATTGGCATGAACGCGTTTGGGGAATTCAATATTGTTTATCCAACCAATCCAAACGAAATATTAAACAGATACTTCATTAACGAAACATTCAAAATAGGAGATGAAGAATATGCAGTTTTTGACGATACAAACCCCTCATCCCACGGGGACTCCGACATTGCTCCCAATGGAAATCATGTACACGTATGGAGAGAACCTATTTCAGACAGTATTTTATTTACATTAAGACCGGCTGATGCTTCAGAACCGGCAATAAAACTCGCCGAAGCGGTACCTTCGGGAACAGGCACTTCAAGAGATCCGCTGGTTGCTTTTTTCAAAGACGAAACAGGTGCCGGTGTAGGAAGTTTCGTTATAGCCTGGCAAAATACACAAGATGGACCATATGATGTTTTCTATAAGATTTATGATGCGAATGGTGATACGGATGCCAGTCCGGCGCAAAAAGCCAATGATTTAACCGATGACGAACAATTTCTGGGTGGACTTGATACGGGATTCTATTATCAAAATGGTGATGATAACGGAGGAACAAACCCTGCAATTGAAGAATTCGTCATTGTCTGGGACGACTCTAATTTGACCGGACAAATAAGAGCGGCACATCACCACTTAGTTGAATATTCCGGAAACACTAATCAATTAACACAAATCAGAATAGATGATTCAACCTTTGATTCGTACAGTAAGTCATATCCCTCCGTATTTATTAACACCGAATCTAATCCAAGCGAAATAAGCGGTATCATTGCCTGGCAATGGGATGGATTTGGTAAAATTGCAATGCGGGAATTCATTAATCCCAGCACCGGACCGATTGAAACACCTTATAACATATATACAATATCCACCCCCGATACCCTTCTTTATCCAAAAGTTGCGCCCGTAAACAATAATATTTTCGCCCTGGCTTATAATGATTATAATGACAATACAACACACATGGGCTTTTATAATTATTCAAATGCGGGTGACATTACCGAATTAAACGCCCCGGTCAACGTTTTTAGTAAAGAGGGAACCTTAAGAAATGATCTTGTGGGAAATATTGACGAAGAAACAGTTGCCATTACGGACTATAATATTAATTCCACACTTGGAGTTAACACGATAATGGCAAAATTTTATAAAAAAACCGGATCAGAAATTGTATCTACCGACATCGAAACCATTGTAAACTCAACAAGAAATTCCAATAGCATTGTACTTCCTTCAATTGGAATGAACAAATCCGGTAAAACAGTTATTTCATATGAAGGCCCTTATAATCCTTTAAACCTATCAAGTCCTGAACTTTCATCATCCATCAATTATCAATTACTTCAAAATCCATATATTATATCTACACCTGACGACTACACTCCAACCGCCAGTCAAAATGTGACAGCGGGCGGACTGAGCATGATTGTTCCAACTTCAATTACATTTTTACCATCGCAAATAGACCTTGAAAATTCTGCAACCAGTCAAGTCAGCATTCGCAGCACCGCCACCGACGACGCTTGTAACGGCACACCATGCGGAACCGTGACTTGCGAAGGTAATACTTGTGGCGGAGATATTCCATATATTCAAATTCACGATGAAACCGGAACCAATTTTTCACTAAGCTTTGCTATTACAGACTTCTTTTCCAAAGAAACCGGCGCGATTTCGATCCCTAAAGACAACATTGAAATCAGAAATTACGATTTTGACAATGAAAACTGGGAAACAAACGCGGATTGTGGCACTGATCCATTAAAATGTTTCAGTGTACTGTTTTCTTCTTTATCGCTTGCCGACACCGGATTCAGACTAAGTTCCGTATCGAACAATTTCGCGAATTTAGATTCTAACGGCCAAATAGAACTGGCA
>WJJQ01000083.1 GCA_014729615.1 Candidatus Peregrinibacteria bacterium
ATTTAATATCGATTTAAAATGGCAGATAATAATCAAAATCCACCTGCTAACGACAATACTGCGCCCAATGCTCAACAAGCCAACGCAGATGTTAAACAAACTACGGCTACGCCTGAGAAAGTTACACAAAGCACTCAACCGGTTAACGCGGGCGCTAAACAACCCACAGAAACGCAGGAGCAGCCAATAAAAGACTCGGAGGCTCAGGCACAGCCTCAACCTCAACCTCAACCTCAACCACAACCACAACAACAGGTTCAGGCGCAACCGGCGGCACAAGAAAATCAACCGAAAGAAAATAAGCAAGTAGATAACCACCAGGCAGAGCAGTCATCAAACGAAATGCCTGAAATGTTAAAAAAAGCGGACAATCAGCCCAACGTAACGCAAGAAGAAAAGTTATTGGGTCTTGCAAGTTATATACCTTTAGTTTCTCTGGTTACAATGCTGATAAAGCCGGATAGCAAGTTCATAATGTTGCATGGAAGACAAGGTCTTTTAATTTCGGCAATTTTAATTTTAGGTACATTATTTTTATCAATACTTTACATTTTAATACCTGTAATAGGAGCTGTTATATTAGCTGTTATGCACATTGGATTGTTTGTTGTTATTGTTTTTTCAATGTATCAATCCTTCATTGGAAATTGGTGGAAAATACCAATTTTAGGCGCTTTTGCCGACATGATACCGGTGCAAGCTTTTACAAAAGTTACAAGAGACGCGGTTATGGGTGACAAGGGTCAGTCACAAGCTGGAAGTAACGATCATAATAGCGCGGACGGAACAATTGAAGATTTTAAGCAAAAAAACGGAGATGAAGAAATGGACGAAAGTAATGTCCAATCTTCACCCGTTAATGAAGCCATCGAAAAAAATGAGCCGGAGAATGTTGAGAATAATTCCAAACAATAAAACTATTTAATAATAAGATAATATGGATATTTCATTAGATCAAATTAAGCAACTCCGGGAAAAAACGGGAGTATCAATGATGGCTTGTAAAAAAGCTTTAACCGAATCAAACGGCGATATTGAAAAGGCCATGGAATATTTAAGAAAAAAAGGAGAAGCTAAAGCGGCTGAAAGAAGTGAAAGAGGTACTTCACAAGGAATAGTTGCCGCATATATACATGGAAATTCTAAAATTGGAGTGCTTGTTAAATTAGGTTGCGAAACTGACTTCGTTGCAAAAAATGATGATTTTAAAGCATTAGGTAATGACATTGCAATGCATATCGCGGCAATGAATCCTTTAGTTATTAATCCAGATGACGTGGACGAGAATTTGTTGGAAAAAGAACGTGAAATTTGGAAAGAACAATTGGCAAATGAAGGTAAACCGGAAAATATTATAGATAATATAATGCAAGGTAAGGAAAAAAAGTTTAAAGAAGAAGTTTCTTTATTAAAACAACCATTTGTGAAGGATCCGGAAAAAACGATTGAGCAATTAATGGTAGAAAGTATTAATAAAATCGGAGAAAATATTCAAATAGTTGAATTTTCCAGATATGCATTTTAAAAATGGATATTAAGTCTAAAATTGAGAGTGTTATTAAAGATTTAAGAGATGGAAAACAAATTATAGTGGTTGACGATGAAGATAGAGAAAATGAAGGAGATTTAATAATAGCCGGAGCAAGTGTAAATGCTGCGGCTGTTAATTTTATGGCATCATATGGTAAAGGTTTAATTTGCGCACCCATATCAAAGCATATAGCGGATAAAATTAATTTGGGGCCTATGGTTTTTAATAACAAAGATAACTATAGGACCAATTTTACTGTTTCGATTGATGCGAAAAAAGATTTAAAAACCGGTATTTCAATGAAAGAACGTGCTAATACTATTGCCTCTTTAACAAATGAAAATGTCAATGAGGATTGTTTTGTAAAACCGGGCCATGTTTTTCCGTTAATTGCAAAAGAAGGGGGTGTTCTTGAAAGAGCCGGGCATACCGAAGCAGCCATTGACTTGATGAAAATGGCCGATTTGCCTGAAGTGGCGGCTATTTGCGAGATAATCAGAGATGATGGAGAAATGGCCAGACTGCCTGAATTGGAAAAATTTGCTGAAAAACACGGGTTAAAGATTTTAAAAATACGCGATATCATCAAATATAGAAATGAAAATGAATCACTTGTTGAATTTGTCGCGGAAACAAAGTTACCCACGGTTTTTGGCAAATTTCAATTAAAAGTATTTAAATCAAGGATTGATAATAAAGAGCATATCGCGTTAATAAAAGGAAATATTAAAAATGACGACCCTGTACTAGTTAGGGTGCATAGCGAATGTATAACAAGTGAAGTATTCGGCTCTAAAAGATGTGATTGTAGAAGTCAATTGGAAAAAGCAATGGCTTTAATAGAAAAAAAGGGATCCGGTGTTTTACTTTACATGCGACAGGAAGGAAGAGGAATAGGTTTAATTAATAAGATTAGAGCATATGAACTGCAAGATGGAGGCTTAAATACTATTGAAGCTAATGAAAGACTGGGGTTTAAAGCGGATTTGCGTGATTATGGAATTGGCGCTCAAATATTAAAACAGCTTGGTTTAACCTCAATTGACCTATTAACTAATAATCCAAAAAAAATTGTTGGTTTGTCCGGATATGAATTAAAAATAAATAAAAGGATTCCGCTTGAAATAAAATCTGTAAAAGAAAATGCTTTATATCTGAAAGTGAAGAAAGAAATGATGGGACATTTTTTACAAATGTCTTAAATAAGCAATTAAATTTGGATTACGACTTCACCTATGCCAATTTTTATGTTATAATATATTAGAAAAAAAATAAAAACAAAAAAAATTGCCAGTAAGAAAACTATTAGAGAAATTTATAAACATTTCCAGTTCAGAGGTGCCTAGAACCGCTTATGCTTGGTGGCTGAGGTTCTTATTTAAAACCGGGCACGTCATAGGATGGACAACAATTATAGCCATAACAGTCGTGCATTATTCAATCACGGCTTTGCCTGTAATTATTTTAGCTCAAGCTGTTTTCATTATGGTTGGAATGATGTTGTTTTCCGTATTAATAGATAAACTGTCGGCAAAAAAGATCATTATGATCAGTACGCTGGCAGCCATGACATTTATCTTTTTAGCTGCCTTTTTTTATCAAACAACGTATCTTTCGCTGATTTTTGGTTTGATTGCCAGCGGTCTCTTCATTTCTCAATCATCAATGATTCTTTCGTCTTATACAGAAGACCATTTTTCACCCTTGGAAGCTGAAAGAACATTTCCTGTCATTGAGTCTTCTGAAACATTGGGTGGTGTAATCGGAGGTTTGATTCTTGCTTTTTTTAGTTCGTATGCCTCTTCTATATTACTTGCGTTATGGATTTTGTTTCTGGGTCTATTCTTAATGATGCTTTTATTATGGTCTCCGAAATTGCCGTTCTTTATGAAAAAGGCGGAAAAATCCAGTAAAAACAAATATAAAGGGGTAAACCATTGGAATACAATTACAAAGGCTTTTACTGAAATTAGACGTGTCCCCTTCTTGCAAATACTAATAGCAATTTTAGTTATTCATTGGATAACAAGTCAATTCGTGGAATTTCTTTATACGAACGCGATTGATCAGTCCGTTTCACATGAAGGGACCATGGAAGACCATGAATCCAGTTTGACTCATGGCCTGGGCTCGTTACATACAATGTTTCATAGTTTTGCATTTCTTACCGAACTTGCTTTAGCGGGGAGATTTATAAAAAAGATGGGAGTTTATGCGGGATTTATGCTTCATGGAATAATGACCTTGATTGGTTCGGTAATGCTAATGTTTGGATATAGCTATTTTACAGCTGTATTGGTAAAGAATAATTTTAAAATCAGCTCGATAGTACAAAAAAGCTGTTATGAGAACACCTATTATGCCTTTAAATATGGTACACAAAAAGATCTTCGTGAATTTTTTGAAGGTGTTATTTATCCGATCAGTGCAATAGTTGGAACAATACTGATTATTATAGTACAAGCTATTTTTGTCGGAAGTATGTTTGAATTTTTATTACCGGTTTTATTAATGGCCATGGTAGTAACAATGATTATGTTCACGCTTCCATTGCAAAAGAAATACACAGAGGTGGCAATCAGTAATTTAAACTCAGATTATCCGCTCGCGAAAATTCACGCAATTGAAATTTTAGCTCAGAAAGGCCATAAACAATCTTATGATTTGTTTCACAAAATGTACCGGCTGGGAGACATAAATTTAAGTTTGAAACGTAAAATTGTTTATTCACTGGCTCATCTTGGAAACGTCAGAGCAGTAAATTTAATGATGAATATAATTCAAAGCTATGACAATAGATTGTCAGATGGTGCTTTATACACATTGAAAAAGCTATGTCCAATTTTGAAAAAAGACACAAAACGTCAAGATCTTTATCAATCTGTAATAGCGCAACTATTAAAATATATAAGAACATGCGATGATGAAAGACTTAGAGCTCAGGCAGTAGGCGTCTTGGGTGAATACGATCATGAGGCGATTGTGCCATTTTTAATGTCTGACAGTGGTGCTTTGCAAGCGGAAGCTGCGGTTTGTTTATGGCATAAAAATAAATATAGAGACAATATTAGGCGAATGATTCGGGAGTTTATTAATACAGCCAATAATGATAATTATTGGAATTTAATTCATCTTGTCGGCCGTATAAATATTAAAGAAATACACGATTTATTGTCAGATTTAAGCATGTCGAAAGATGATGAGCTTCGCATGCTTGCGTATTACGGATTAGTTAGAATTGGGTATACAGGCTGTATTACAAGATTGATTAATTTACTTTTATTTGGAAATGATTTAATCTTTCAAAAAGGTACGGAATTAATGAAAACTTTGGAAGCGACAGAAAAACGTAAAGTAGCTAAAAAGCTCATACCCACGCAATTATTGGACGCAATGCCTTCCACGATAGAGGGAAAACGAGTATTGGAAAGGTTAAAGGCACTTTATGAAGCATGCGACGCTTATGACGAAAGAAATCATATAGAACACGTTTTATTACCACAAATTAATACAGTTTAACCAAATAAAAATGAATGAAGATTATACACCATCAATTACACTTTATAACAAAAAAAATAGCGCCGGTGACACTATTGTTCAACTTGAAGGAGATTTGGACAAAGCGGGTTTGGAACAAATAAAGGAAGAATTCGAGGGAATTATAAATAACATTCCCGATGGAAAAAATTTTATAATTGATCTTACAAACTTAAATTTTATTAATAGTGAGGGAATAGGTTTTCTTTTTCAGGTACATTGCACCTTATCGAAAAGAAATGTAAGAGTAATCTTAATTGGTCCCAATAAATCGGTTGAAGACGTTCTTCATGTAATCGGTTTTCATCAGGTTGTTGATATTTTTCCGGATTTTAACTCAATAAAATAAATGTCTGGTTTACTTAAAAAGAGCATAATTAAAAGGTTATTTTACTATTTCGCACTTTTTGCAGCTGCGATTTTGGCAATTATAACCGGTTTCTTTTTAAATGATTTGAATGAAATAAATATTTATGTTTTTGGCGCGGCTCTGCTCATTTTTCTTATGTATTTTGTCTGGGTATATTATCGAGAAGTGGTTTTTCCTCTTGAAGTTATTCTGGAACAGATGAAGGCGCTTTTAACGGGTAAAGATTATAAAAAAATATACACAAGAAGGATGGATGAAATTGGAATCATTGCCCATTTTTTCAATGAAGTTACGAGATCTTTCGAAAAAGTATCGATGGATATTAAAGAAGGGAAAAGAATGTTGAATGAACTGGAAATTGCGGCACAATTGCAAGCTGACATTCTTCCTAAAGCAAGTCCAAAAGTTAAGGGTCTTTTAGTTGAAGCTAAAACAAGGCCCGCCGCAGAACTTGGTGGAGACAACTTCGATTTTATTAAAAGAAAGGAAAACACATTCATTTATATAGGCGACGTTACGGGCCATGGTGTTCCGGCCGGACTGGTTATGACAATGGTTAACACACTAATACACACATTTGTGGAGATTTATGACAATGCGTATGACATAATCGTAAATACTAACAAACAATTAAAATCCAGAATTAAATCAACCATGTTTATGACCATGGTTTTGTTAAAATGGAATGAAATGTCAAATAAAATGACATTTGTAGGATCAGGACATGAACACATTATAATTTATAGAGCGTCATCCGGCACTTGTGAAACCGTAAAGTCCGGAGGCATTGCATTGGGAATGGTTCCTGATAACAGTAAATTGGTAAAAGAGAAAGAATTGCCTTTAAATGAAGGAGACGTATTGGTACTATATTCAGATGGAATTACAGAAGGACGAAACATGTCGGGTGAAATGTATACACTTGAAAGGCTTCTTAAGGCAGTGGAGAAATTTGCAACAGAATATGATCCTGATGGTATTGTGCACCATATTGCCTTGGATTATTCGAAATTTGTACAGAATCATGTACAGGACGACGATGTAACACTCATGGTTATTAAATATGTTGGTAATACCGGAAAAGAAAAAGCCTCAATTTCATCTACAAAATGGTCTGACGAACAATAATGCATTTAAAAGATTTTGATTTCCATCTCCCAACAGAATTAATAGCAAATCAACCTGCTGAGCCCCGGGACTCATGCAATTTATTGGTATTGGACAGAGAAAAAAAGAAAATTATTAGCGATGTATTTTATAATATAATAAATTTTTTCAATAAAGGAGATGTGCTGGTTTTAAACACATCAAAAGTTATTCCCGCGAGAATTATTTTTAATATTAAAGGCAAAGAAGCCGAGCTTCTGTTAATTAGAAAAGTGGGTGAAAATCAATGGATCTGCATGGTTAAACCTGGCAGAAAGCTGAAAGTTGGATCTAAGTACCAAATATGTCCCGAAGCGGAATTTGAAATCGAATCTCAAACAGAAGATGGTTTCAGGCAAGTTAAATTTAATGTACAAAATATATCTTTTGAACATTTTTTATTGGAAAGAGGAATTACTCCCCTGCCGCCGTATATTAAACCCGGATTATCAAAAGATGATGATTATCAGACAATTTACGCCCAGGAAAATGGTAGCGTAGCGGCACCGACAGCCGGTTTGCATTTTACAGATAAGCTTCTTGAAAAACTGCATAAAAAAGGTGTTCGTATCGCAAAAGCATTACTTCATGTAGGCCCGGGCACGTTCTTGCCGGTCAAGACTGATGATGTAAAAAAACATAAAATGCATAAGGAATACTATGAATTAACTGAAAAAAATGCAAAAATTATAAATGATGCAAAGAGCAATGGAAAAAAAGTAATTGCGGTGGGTACTACAGCTGTAAGAATTCTGGAATCGTCATGCAAGCACGGAAAGGTCAAGGCAAATACTGGGTTTACTGACATTTTTATTTATCCCGGCTATAAATGGAATGTTGTGGACGGATTAATAACAAATTTCCATCTGCCTAAAAGCACTTTACTTATGCTTGTAAGTTCATTTGCGGGTACGGATTTTACTAAAAAAGCATATGCATACGCAATTGATCACAATTACAGATTCTACAGTTTCGGAGATGCTATGTTGATTCTATAAATGACAACCATTTTTTGTTTAATACTAAGTCCCCTCTTACTATTTTTTGATAATCTTGCTTAATTTGGTTTGTTAGTGAAGTTTTATTTCCGCTTTTCAAATTGTGACCGTTTATTGATTTTATCGCGGTAACTTCAGCCGCCGTGCCTGTAAAAAAAGCTTCGTCAAATTGTTTTATGGAAGAGGGTTTAATACTTTTTTGCAATGTTTTAATACCTCTTTTATTTGCGAGTTTTAATATGGTGTCTCTTGTAATTCCAGGTAAAATACTACCTTTTTTAGGCGTGTATAATGTTTTATTTTTAATAAGAAAAATGTTTTCTCCCGGTCCCTCGGCCAGGATACCCTCGTGATCCAGTAATAACGCTTCATCCATTTTTTGCTTTTTAACATCCAGACTCGCCAAAATTGAGTTATGGTAATGTCCGGTGATCTTTGCGTCGGGAATGGTCGATTTATTATAAATCCGCTTATATTTAGAAATCATAACCTTAACGGGCTTATCACCAAGATAACTTCCCCATGGCCAGGCGGCTATAATAACATTAACAGTCGCCATTGAAGGGTTTAATCCCATTTTGCCGTAGCCATATACAATAATCGGGCGAATGTATCCTGACTTTAACTGACACTTTTTAATTAAGTTTAATGTCGCCTTTGACAAATCAGATATTGAGTAGTCTATTTTCATATCCAGACATGAAGCCGAATAAAACAGTCTTTTAATGTGATCATGCAATCGAAATACAGCCGGTCCCTTCGGCGTTTCATAGAACCTTATCCCTTCAAAGACACCACCGCCATAATGCATTGTATGGTTCAAAACATGGATATTAGCTTCTTTCCAGGGTAAATACTTATTATCCATCCAAATGTATTTAACTTTTTCCATCTTTAGCGTATTTACGAAATCATTAATTTAGAGTATAATATAAAGATAAATAAAAGTGAATCATGAAAAATAAAAACAAAATTATAACAGGATTGGTATTATCAGTATTCAGTTTAATTGTATTTATTGGAAGCAATAGTGTTGCAATGGCCGAACAAAGCTCTAAATTATATGCATACGGCACAGACACGATTGCCGGTTATTCGGCTTTACTTTCTACATCTAAGGGCATTGCCAATAAAGATGTCGAATTTAAAGTTGTTAAACCGGACGGTGTAATTGTTAGAATCCCTACAGTTACAAATTTACAAGGTATCGCAAAGGCAGATTTATATGATTATCACACCCGAAGAAGCGGTATTTATCAAATAGGCGCTTATTATAAAGGGCAACCTGAAGTTACAAATACGACATTTACCGTTTATCCGGACAAATTGTCTTTATCAAAATCTGAAATTTCTTCATCAAAAAGAGTGGCTGCAATTAATGATGATAGTGTTTACATTAGTGTGGCTTTAAAAGATAAGTATGGTAATCCAATGGAAGGACATGGAGTAAACCTTATTTCAAGCAGAACTGCAGACAGTATAAGGAACACTGCTGAAAATAAATTAACAAATCAAAACGGTGTAATAAATTTTGAAATAAAGAGCCCCGATCAGGGCACATCAGTTTTTTCGGTCGTTGACATAAGTACAGGAGCGGTTTTGGATAAAAGGATTGAAATTGCATTTATGGAGTCGCTAGAATATTTGGATGGCATAGGAGGAGATTTTAATATCATTCCTGTTGCTCATGCGCAAGATGCAGGGCCTTTAAGTAGTTTTGAAATTACAACCAATCCATCGGAAATTTTACCAAATAAAGTTTCCAGTATTACCGTGACGGCGAAAGACGCAGATGGTGCAACTGTGGAAAATTATACTGGAGAAGTACATTTTTCGGTAACAGGCGAAAACAGTATTAATGTCACTTTACCGGAAGACTATGAATTTGAAGCGGAAGATTTAGGGCAACATACTTTCAGTCAGGTTTTAAAATTTCCAACAGAAGGCAGCTATAAACTTACAGTTACAGATTTACAAAGTCTAAACGATGCTATTGATGGCAATGAAGTGGAATCTACAATAGATATTGAAGTTGGTACTTTATTTGATACTCCAACACAAAGTTCAGATAATGCGCAAAATGAAAGCAGTGCTCCGGTATTGCTTACACCGGTAGCCGGCACTTACAGTCAAAATGTACAGAATATTACCGGTAACGCGTTGCCCGGGGCTAACTTGAGAATATTTGACAACGACCAAGAAATTGGAAATACACAAGCCACATTGGAAGGGAAATTCAATTATCAAACTTCCCCTTTGCAAGATGGCACCCATGAAATTTATGTTGTTACAGTTGATAATGAAGGAGTTGTGTCTGCCACTTCATCAACTATTAGCATTACTATCGACACGACAGCTCCAATCGTCGAAGATGCGCAATTGACTCCATCGGGGCAAATTTCAGCTGGAGAAGTAGTTGATGTAAAAATTATATCTGAAGAAAATCTGAGTGAGGCCGCCTTAATTGTAAATCAAGATATTTCTGTACTTACGGCTAGCGCAACAGATCCTGCAGCATATATCGCCACACTTCAGGCCCCGGAAAATGCCGGTGAATATTCAATAGATGTGTTACTTGCGGATGAACTTGGAAATGAGTCGACATATCAAGATGTTGCAACGCTTTTCGTTGATGTGGCACCAGATGAAAACGAAACTCCCGACCAGGATCAAGATATTCCGGATGAAGATGACAATGAAGGAGTTGAAGGAGTTGAAAATAACAGTTCTGATGTGTTTGGAATTCCGCCGTCCGATGTGTTTGGACTCGTGAGCTACAGTTCAAATGAAAGAGTTACGCTTGTTTGGCAAGAAGCAAGTGATGACGGCTCTATCGCAAATTATAAAATTTATTTTGGAATTGATCCGAACAGTCTTGACCAGGAAGTAATGACCAATGACGATTCAACTACATGGTATATCCCCGGCCTTACAAATGGAATGGAATATTATTTTGCCGTAACCGCCATTGACAATGAAGGTTTAGAATCAGAAGAACTAAGTGAAGTTGTCAGTGACATTCCTTTTCAACTTGAAAGTGAAGCTGAAGTTGAGGAAAGGCCCGACACTCCGATTGGAAATGTGGATAATGAAGTTTTTCTTAGAGGCGCGGCATTTGAAGAAAGAGTGCCAAATAGAAATACAGAAAGCGGTCCGGGGCTTTTTACGTTAATTGCCGGAACCGGTATCGCCTCGTTTGCTGCAAGGAAACTTTCCAGAAAAAAGAAAAAGTGATTAAAAAATGGAAAGATTTTTCTTATATGTTAAAATAATATAAGTAACTTTTTTGGTATGAAAGATTTTATTATATTATTCATAGGGATTTTATTCGATATGATCTATCTGGCGATAATCATACGAATAGTTTTATCATGGTTTAGAAGTAGCGGGATGGCACGTTTTAAATACTTTTTAAAAGACATAACCGATCCAGTTTTAGTTCCGTTTCAAAGGGTAATTCCAAGACTTGGCATGATTGATATTTCTCCCATTATCGCAATAATAGTTATAGATCTCGTAAAAAACCTGCTTATTAGTCTTATATTAGGGATTTAATGAAAATATATAATACATATAGTCAACAAAAGGAGGACTTTATTCCAATCAGAGATCATAAGATTGGTTTTTATGTGTGCGGTCCAACAGTTTATGACAATCCTCATGTCGGTCACGGAAGAAGCGCGGTAGCATTTGATATCGTAAGAAGATATTTAATCTACAAGGGGTTTGAAGTGACGTTTGTTTCTAATTATACCGATGTTGATGATAAAATGATTGAAAATGCGGATAAAAAAAATTTATCCGTAAAAGAACTGGCTGATAAAATTATTCCAATTTATGAGACACAGTACGGCAGATTAAAAGTTATGCCTGCTGATATTCACCCCAAAGCGACGGAAAATGTTTCGGAAATGATAGAAATTATCAAACAATTGGAAAAGAATGGTCATACTTATAAAATATCCGATGGTATTTATTTTGACGTTGCGACTTTTAAAAAATATGGAGAATTGTCTAAACAAAAAATTGATGAATTGCAAAGTAATGTAAGAAAAGAAATGAATGCCGAAAAACGAAATCATCAGGATTTTGTTTTATGGAAATTTGAAAAACCAGGTGAACCAACTTGGAACAGCCCCTGGGGCAAAGGCAGGCCCGGCTGGCATATTGAATGCAGCGCAATGAGTGCCAAATTTCTGGGGCAACCATTTGATATTCATGCAGGTGGTGCTGATTTAACATTTCCTCATCATGAGTGCGAAATAGCGCAAAGTGAATGTGCCAAGGGCATCGAGTATGTTAAATATTGGATTCATAATGGCTTCATTACAGTAAATAAGGAAAAAATGTCGAAGTCTTTGGGTAATTTTTTTACATTAGAAGATATTATTAATAAATATTCTGCAGATGCGTTAAGGTTTATGTTCATACAAAGCCATTATAGATCTCAGATTGAATTTTCGGATGACATTTTGATAAAAGCAAAAAGCGCGGTTATGCGAATTCAAGATTTTTACCGTCGTATAGAAAATTTTTCGGGTAAGGAGCTATCAACAATAGATGTTAAGGTTGAGGAGGTGTGTGCTGATGCTTTAAATGCTTTTGAACTGGCCATGAATGATGATTTTGATACTCCCGTGGCGGTAGCTGTTTATTATGATTTTATACGATCCATAAATAATATTTTTGACAAAGAAGGATTTTCTATGAATGCAAAACAAAATGTAATGAGGATTATTGATAGAATAAATAAGGTATTCGCTATTTTGAAGCCGACAGGTATTCTACCCTTGTCGCAAGACTTGCAAAAATTAATCAATGAACGCGAAATTGCTCGTGAGCAAAAAGACTGGAAACGAGCCGATGAAATAAGAGATGAATTATTAGAACATGGAGTTGTTTTGGAAGATACATCAGATGGCACTAAATGGAAAAGAATCAATTCTTAGTGAGTTGATCAGACAATGTGCCTATACTGCCCGCTCCCATAATTATTAAAGCTTCAGTTTTAAGATTCTTTTTTAACAAAAATTGAAGCGTTTGTTCAAGGTTCCCCGTCGCGTGCTTATTATTATGGTTAATGGTTGTGACAAAATCTTCCGTGGTAATTTTTTGTTCATCGTACTTTGAGTCTCTGACATTTAAAATATCTGTAATCAGTAATTCGTCAGCATCTGTAAAACAATCGGAAAATTCTTTAATTAGATGATAAGTCCGACTAAATTGGTGAGGCTGGAATACAGCGGTCAAATGAGCGCTTGAGCCGAACTTTTGTCTTGCCGCGTTTAAAGTCGCGCGTATTTCAGTGGGATGATGCGCGTAATCGTCAATCACAGGTATTCCTTGAAAATTACCCTTAAATTCAAAACGTCTTGAAGCACCTTCGAATGATTGCAATCTTTCATTAATAATTTTACTGGGAACATTTAACACATGTTGGGCAAATCTGCTTACTGCATCGGCGTTATTTTGATTATGCAGTCCCGGTATTTTTAATATATATTTACTTTCTTTTAAATCTTGAAATTTATTAAAATTAAGATCCGGCCTTTCGATTTTTAACTTTGCTATAAAATCACGCATTTTGTCTACATCTTGGTAAGTAATTGAACCATTTTGTTTTGTTTTCAGGCAAAATTCCATGTAGCTACTAAAATAATCTTTCTCGTCTTTGAAATAATCCAAATGATCAAGTTCAATGTTTGTAATTATTATGTGATCGTGATGATAATTCAAGAAGCTTCGTCGATATTCGCAGGCCTCTATAATAAGCAAGTTACCTTTTCCACTTCTGTAGTTATGTCCATTTAACTCTTTAGTAACGGCGCCAATTATTACAGTCGGATCAAGCCCCGCACCAATTGCGACTGACGCCATCATTGATGTAACGGTAGTTTTTCCATGGGTGCCGCATACAGCAATTGTTTCGTATGATTTGGTCAAAAGGCCCAAAGCTTCTGGATAGTTTACAACCTTCAAGTTTAACCGGTGAGCCTTTTTTAATTCCTCGTGATCGTTTTCTATCGCATGAGAGTGAATTATTAAATCATAAGTTTCATCAATGTTTTCCTCTTTTTGCGTGAAATTAACAATAATTCCCAACTCTTCAAGCTCTTTGGTGAATTTGGACGGCAATTGATCAGATCCAAATATTTTATGTCCGCTTTTGGCCAAAATTGCCGCAAGGCCACTTAAACCGCTTCCTCCTATACCTATGCAATAAATTTTAAGTTGTGTTTTTTTCAGGTTCATTATGCTTATAATATGAGTTTTATTGATAAAATCAACGTATTGTAGTAAATTTTTAGGGCTTTATTAATTGTGTATGGCATTTAAGTTTACTGAGTCCTCAAATACGACAAAAATGATTATCATAGGTGAATTTTTGCTTGTCGCCTATCTATTGTTTACTTTGACATCATCTGTTTATAAAAGTTATCAGATTGACGTGCATATAGAAAATTTTGAAAAGGAAAATGCGAGAATAGAAGAAGAAAACAGACGGAAAAGTGAAGATTACGACTATTACAGCTCGAATGCATATATCGAAAAAATAGCGAAACAGAACCTGGGTTTGGTTAATCCAGGCGAAGAAGTGATCATTATTCCCAAAG
>WJJQ01000084.1 GCA_014729615.1 Candidatus Peregrinibacteria bacterium
CAAAAAGCGTCGGAATTAAATGAAATGAAATCACTCATTGCCTCTTCCGTAAAAAAAATAGAACTTGCTCTTGAAAACCCTAATTTATCTGAAGAAGCCAGAAAAGAATTAACCATGCAGTTGAATTTGCTGGGCAAAAAAGAACAAGTACTTGCTCTTGGCTCAAATGCCGCGACAGATTTATTGAAAGGAGGCGACGAAAAACAGCGGGAATTTTTACGGACGGAATTCAGCATTAATAACAGACAAGAATTTCTTCAAAGGCAGTTGGAAGAATATATTATGCCGGGTCTTGCCGGATTGCAGTATTCCGCTGAAACTTTGAAAAAAGAAAAAATACAATTTGCGACAAAAGAATCTGATATAGAAGCCTATTATAATGAATTGTTTATGAAAATGGATATGACGGATCAGCACCTTGATTCAACTATTCTGGAAAATGATCTGACCAATGAAAGTCTTCTAAGTTCTTTAAAGGAACAAAAAAAAGCATTGGACCAAATTGATATTCAGCCGCCAAACGGACTATATGGTGCCTATCAATCTTCATTTGGGGTCATGTTCGGCACCATTGGAGGTGGTTTAAACTGGGTTGCCGAAAACATGATAGACCAATCTACGTGGCTTGCGGATGTCTCGCAATCTAATTATGAGGAAAGAACTAAAACCTTTTGGGGCAATTTGGGATACTACGGTGGAAGAGTGGGGTCAACAATTGTTGAAATTTTTCCAACGGTTACAGGTGCCGCCGCCGGATTGGTTGGTGGCGTTTTTACCATGGCCGGTGAACCCGCTGAAGCCTGGAAAGGAGTGAAAATGCTGTTCGGGCCGAATTACAAAGAGGCATGGAGTGAAATGGGTAAGGCTCTGATTGCTTATGATGATTTTGAAAAAGGGAGATACGGAGTGGGAATAGGTAAATTTTTTGTTAACGTGGGTACAGTTCTTATACCCGCCGCCGGACCGATCGGAACAGGAGCAAAAGCGGCAAGAGCTTCTATGGCGGGAGCAAACAAAGTTACAGCTTCAGCAATTTTACGAGCCGGCGGAGTAGGTTTGAAAGAAGCGGGAGTTGCCGCGGCCGCAGGGATAAGAACTACAGCACTATCCGGATACAGAAGTATTGGTGACTTTGCGCATGCCTTAAAAATGAATCCATTACAGTTTATTAAAGGTGGATTCGTAATTTCCGGAAGGTCATTCAAATCTGTTTTTTATGAATCAATAGCAGGCAAAATGAGAACACCTGAACAAATTCTACAAAAAATTATTAAAGGAGTGCGCGAAAAACACCCCAACATCACCGATGCAGAATTAACTGTGTATTTAAGGGAACGCTATCCTCAATTTTTCGCGGCGGAGCGTGAATGGCTGGCAGTAAGACAAATGGCTGACGAAATTAAAGCTTTAAACGAAGAAAGTGTGGCTCAACGTGTTTATTCTTTATTGCGAGATCAATACGCACGACAACATCCAAATATGACCCGCGATGAATTATTAAATTTGCTTAAGAATGACAAGCCCGATCTTTATGCAAAATACGAACGCCTAAATCATTTGGATAGTCAGATGGCTCCAATTTTGATGGCTGAAAACAGAGCGAACGGCCTTTTGCGAAGCGCCATGCGCGATCCGGACAAAATGAACATGCTTTTGGAAAAACTTGGAAACGGGGAAATGCATTTAACCACCGATATAGTTAATTATTTTCTTACAGATTCCAATAATGCGGCCAAGTTAAAAACTGTCCTTGGAAAACCGGATTTAAAACTTTCATCAACAGTCAATTACGAAAGGCTTGTTCAAGAAATACGCTTATTAAAATATCGAGAATTAAAAGCAGTAAGCTCGCCACGACAAATGACTGATGACATTACTCAAATTTTGGTAAAAATTCGTCGTGGCCAAAAAATTGATATTAACGATGACTTGGGGCAGGTCTTTTTAAGACTTAAAGAAAAAAATCCGGAATTTTTCAAAAAACTGATCGATGCTCCGCTTGAAGAAATGGCTCAAACCGAAACTATTGAAGGCATCTTAAGAAACAATAAATACATTGATCAAAACGTCAACGGACTCGAGGTTGTGGGCTTTTTCGGCAAAGAGCTGGGCGCGGGTGGCATGGGAGCCGTAAACGAATTTGCATACTATGTGGGTAAAAACGGCCGTATTAAGTTTGGAGCCATTAAAAAAGCACATGCCTCAAGCGGAGTTATTTCGGATACTTTTGCCGAAGAAATAGCGAATGTGCCAAATGTGCGAAGATTAAAAACCAAGCACATATTAAAACCTCTAGATAACGGTGAGACATTTATTATTTTTGAATCCGGCACCAATAAGTATTCAATGTACACATGTGAAAATCATTTAACCCCGGCTGAAGCGTTAAAAGCTCATCAGCAAATGATGGGAGTTACAAAAGAATACTTCAGAAACGGATTCTTTCACGGCGATGAAAAATGGGATCAATGGGTTAGGCTAAGCAAAGAAGGACAACCTGTCGATACCTATCATGTTGATAATTCACCGATTCCGTTCAAAGTGGCCGGGGAATTTGGAGAAACCTGGGCGGCCACCCCGCAATATTCAATTAGCTATCACTCTATTCCTCAATATAAAACAAGACTTGCCAACAGCGGGATAATAGATCCCGTAACTCAAGCAGAGTACATTGGAAGAACGGCCGATGCCTATTCACACCTTATAGTTGCTGAAGAACTTCTGGCCAAATACAGCGGCAGATTGCCGGCGCATGCGGTCCAAGAAATGCAAAATTTAAAAAGTCTTACTGACTTAACTATTCCGACAAGAACGCATAGAATTGCCATTCAAAATTGGAATCAGTTGCATTGGATTAGAGAAGATTGGACAAAACTGGATGTGGTCAGACTGGGAGACCCGAAATTCATGGACGAACTTATCGCGGCGGAAGAAGCCCTGATTAGAGCCTTGAATCGTCCAACTCCATAATTATTTGCAAAACATATTAAAATAAGATTAAACTTAAAACATGGAAACACCACAAGAACACATTTCGGACCCTCTCCACAGGGAAAAAAGCCAAATTAGCAAGTATGTTGCCAATTCAATTGCGTCCGCTATTTCAAAGGAAACCGTTGAATCAATGACACCCAAGCGCGCGGCTTTAACAATACCTCTTGATTTAGATGATTTCATTGAGTTTCAAGTGGAATATATGGATTTATTGGGTCCGGAAGAGATACTTACCGATGAATATATTCAAGAAGTTAAAGAAAGCCTTTTAAGAAAAAGCCATATTAAAGAAAAGTTTTTGCATGGATCCGTCGTAATTCCGTTAATTCTTCCCGTTACAACGGGTGGTAATGAACTCTCACAAGACGATCTGATTATGAAATACGAAGTTAAGTATCTTAATTTAAACAAAGATCCAAACGATCCGGAAAGCATGGTTATAGCGGGATTCGGCGAACCTTCGTATCTGCACAGAATTATTCCCGCCGAACTTCTTTCAGAACAAATACCAGTTTCATACAAAAACGGCAACGATGCCGAAGTACTGGCCGAAGACAAAGATGCCATAGTGGACAAAGTGGTTGAAGCTTTAAAAAAACTTCAACAATACTATCGAAAAACCGACCTGAATTAATTTTTTACAGTTCCACAATTTTGCGGAACATTTCGCCGCGTTGTTTGTAGTTATCAAATAAATCAAAACTTGCCGCAGCCGGTGACATGATTACATAGTCGCCTTTTTTTGCGTTCAGTCTGGCTCTTAAAACTGCATCTTCCAAGTTATTGACGCGTTCTATTTTTACGGGAAAGTAATTATCCGACGCCCGGTTTTTCAAGTCATTCGCGGCCTTGTCCAGCGATTCTTTCATTCTGTCCGCGGTTACTCCCATCAATACAATCATTTTTAAGTTTTGATTTTTCTGCATTTCCATGGCCCACTCCGAATAGTCAGACTGTTTTTCACTTCCTCCCGCGATCAAGATTATTGGTTTGTCAAAAGCTTTCGAGGCCGCAATTGAAGTTTCAGGCGTGGTTGAAAAAGAATCATTGTAATATTTAACACCTTCCTTTTCCGCCACAAATTCCAGCCTGTGAGGCAATCCTTTAAATGACGAAACAACACTCGATATAACGCGATCAGACACTTGCAAATACTTTGCTACTGTAACGGCCGCTATCACATTTTCCAGGTTATGTTGTCCGGGCAGTGCTACTTTTTTTACATTAAGAATCTTGTCTATATTTCCATTCTTTGCAAACACAATTTCATCTTCATATAAAAAAGTGCCGCTTGGAACAATTTTTTTTGTACTGACAGTCATTTTTTTGCCTTTCCCAACCTCAATAAAATCCGCCGCGTATTCATAATCCACATTAATAACAAGCAAGTCATCTTCCATTTGAAATTTTGCTATCGATTTTTTTGCGTCTCTGTATTCATTTACGGTCGAATGATAATTCAAATGCTCACTGGTAGTCATTAAAACCACTGAAATATTCGGACTGACCGTTAAATCCTGCAATTGAAAACTGGAAAGCTCAAGCACGGTCCACGATTTATCTTTTAATTTATCGATAAAATTTATAGGAGATTCACCAATATTACCGCCAAGATAAACGTCTTCTCCGGCCCTTTTCAGAATTTCATAAATAAGCGTCGATGTCGTGCCCTTACCTTTGGTACCGGTCACGCCAATGACTTTTCCTTTTCGAGTAGTCAAAAAATATTCAACCGTACTTGTTACCGTTACCCCTTTTTCTCGTAAAGGATTAAGCCTGTCCGTATGAATGCCGGGGCTCCTGAAAACAATTTCGCAGTCTTCCATGAGAGTAAGAACGTTTTTTCCCGTTTGAAGGCTAACCCCTTCAGGAAGTTTAATTGATACATTTTCATTTTCATCATAAACAACCACGTGCGAAAAGCCGTTTTCAAACAAATACTCGGCAAGAGCTTTACCCTCTACGCCTGCGCCAAATATCCCAATTTTACTGTCTTTATTCATTGATCACGATGTTATACTGTTTGAGCTATTTTGAAAAGAATGATATACTTAATCGACATAAATACATTTTCGCGGCGTCGAAAAGTATAAAAATAATAAATAACACAAGTATACACAATATGGATCAAAAAAAGAGTAGCTCTCAGGGTGCCGGCGATGCCTCTAAAGAGAGTAAATTGGACCAATGGTTCAAAAAGAATTTTATGTCCGGCGATCAACCGGCATCTAAAGAAATAGTGCATATAAAAAACAATAATAAACCGCACAACAAAAAAAAGAAAACCATAAAGAAAAAGAGACAGAATCCTAAATCCCAAAAAACAAATCCGCGGGTTAAAGAATATCC
>WJJQ01000085.1 GCA_014729615.1 Candidatus Peregrinibacteria bacterium
CGCCTGAACCGGTTGCTTCGGAACAAGAAAATGAACCCGTAGCCGGAAATGAAATCACGATTCCGGCTGTTGAAATCGGGAAAGAAACGGAAACAAATGAACAAACACCCGACAAGGAACTGGCCGAATTAGAAAAAACTCTTTTGGACGCCATTAAAAAGCATGAAGCCGCCCGTTTGGCATACAATGATATTCTTCAAGATCCCAATGCAGATCAGGATGTAAGAAAACGATCACAGGCCATGGTTAATGATGCCTTAAATTATCGTTTTGATAAGGAGGATAAATATATGTCAAAAGGCGGTGATCCTTTTGAAGTTCAAAAAAACGCAAAAGTAGACCCCGAAGCGGTTCAAAGAATCAAGCAAAATCTTTACAATGTTGAACAAATGAAAGAGGAAATGGATGAAGCGGAAAAGAGAACACTTGAAGGACTTACTTCAAATTCTGAAGAAGAGACTGAAGAAAAACCCGAAGCAGAAGCTGAAGTAAAATCTGACGAAGTAACCAAACTTGTTTTGCCTGCAAGTCACATTAATGTTCCGGAAGTTGATGCTGAAGGTGATATTAAACTTCCGATCGCAAATAAAGTAATTGAAGAAAACGCAGCAGCGTTAAATGAAGCGGAAAAAGCTTATAAAGAAGCTTCTGTTCCTCTTGTAATAGATGGAAAAGATACAGGTGTTACTTTGAAAAAAGTATCTCCGGATTCCAACATGTTTATTGTTGAAGGCGATGAATCTGGTACGGCTTTAACCGGAAACGACGCAGTAAGAAGAGGTATGGACGTGTACCGAATGAGGTTGCAAGAAGAAAAAGATGCAATTGCACGAGGTGAACAACCTGAAAACAAAGAACCGGCTGAATTTTTATCGCAATATATGGAAGAGGAAGAAAAGAAACAAGAAGCAATTCAAGCGGCAGCTACACAAGAAGCGGAAAGAAGAAAAGCACAGGCAAATGCCGAACAGGACGTTGTAAATAAAAATGTGGATGCTTTAAATGAAGTATCTAAAGGACAGGGACCGCGTGATTTTGTGGTTGAAGGTCAAAAGTTTCGGATCACCCAAGATGATGAAGACTCATTATCGTTTACTCTTTATGCGCCAAACGGAAGTCAAATAGGCACCTTTAGAAATGATAGAGCCCTGGCAAGCGCGGCTATGAATTATCTGCAAGGTCAAGCAGCGGTTGAATTGGCAAAACAAAAAGAAGGTGAAGGAAAATCATCTGAATCTTAAAAATTTAATTAAAAAAATATGTTTTATAATAAAAGGTTTATATTCAATAATGGACCAAGCGCGGCACCGGGGATGGACCCTTCCAATCCGGAAGCAATGCAACAAAGTGAAAGCGTTGATGCTCAGCAAAATGAGTATACTGATCCCGCGAAACGAAAAGAACTTTATGACAAAGTAGAATCAAAATTAAACGATTTGGACGCACTGGCAAAACAATATGGAGACGAAAAAGGAGCGGAATATAAAAGAATGGCCGATGAATTACGTTCCCTGACTGAAGGGACTAATCTTTACACTGAAGGTGAGACAATTGACGATGTTGATATTAATCGATACGCAAATGCCCTTGCACAAAAACTGGATGAAATATCCGCAGCTGAATCACAAATGCAACAAGCGGACAAACCTGCTGAAGCGGTACATCAACAGGCAGAAGTAACAGCGGAAGACGTTCCGAGATTAAAAGAAGAATTACGCGGGGCGGCTGTTGAATATAATGCAGCTTCTGAACTGTTTAAGGAATATGATGCCGATTCGGAAACAGGCAATAAAATTCGTGATTATATGTTTCAAACCTGGGATTTTATTTTGGCGAAACAGGATGAATTGACCAAATTGGGGGTGAATAGCGATGATATTATGAGCCAGGCAAAAAATGCCGTTGATGAAACAGCTAAAGACAGAGTAAGAACACAACTTTCCATATCTAAAAAAGATGAAGAAACGGAAGTGGCGCAGGTGGACCCGGCTGAAATTGAAGCGGCTGAAGCCGCAGCAAAAGAAGCTGAAGAGGCTCAACAGGAAGAAGAACCGAAGGAACAAGCAAAAAAAGAATGGTATGATTATCCTGAAGGAAGTGACGAAGCTTTGATGGCGGCCATGGCATCTGCCGCGGAAGGAGGAAAGCTTGCAAAAAAACCGGAGCCCAAAGAAGAAGTAAAGCAAGATGTTATTGATTTAGATGAATATGGTGAAGCGGACCCTAAAGCAGTGGAATTGGCAAAAAGATGGCAAAACAAAGAAATTACCGATGAAGAATTTCAAGAAGGTTTAAATAATGCCCTTGAGAAGCCGGAAACAGCCTCTGATGCCAATGTAGCATTAGCCGATGATCTGGATGAGCTTACAGTGCCCGATTTCGAAGCTGCGGGTGATAAACCCGAGCAAGCACCGGAAATTTCATATGATGCCGATGCATTGGAGGATGCATATCAGAGAAATCATGAAGAGCAAAAAGCTGAAAAAAAGGAATTTGAAGGAGTAGTCGCCACACAAGCTTCAAAACAAAATACAGAAGCGAAAGGAGGCAAAGGGCTTTCTTTAACTGAAGATAAATATACTAAAGGTGGAGTGGAAGTTGAGACGGAGGGAATAACCAAGGAAACTACAAATAAAGAGAGAAGGGCTGAAAAATTGAGTAATGCGGAAGATCGTATGGGTGATTTCACAAGAACTCAAAAGCGAGCAATCGATCAATTCAAAGCTGATCCAAGTTTAACAAGCACAAAAATCAGCCATAAGGGATATATGTATGAACTGGTTAAGACAGGCGATGGCATTACAAAAATTATTGAATTACCACAATCCGGAAAAGAATCATAAAAAATAATGGCAAACACAGATAAATTATTACAACTCAATCAATTAATTCAAAATTCCGCAGTTTTTAGCGCAATTGATCCCACAAAACAAAAGGAAATTTTAGATAAACTGCCTTCATTGTCGGACAGTCAACTGGATAAAATTGCCGTTGAAATTCAAAAAGCCGACATGGAAATAACAAATCAAGTAAAAGTGATTAAGGCTAAGCAGTCGAAAGCGGCCGAGGACGCAAAAAAGATTCGTGATTTACTGGCTAAAATAGAAAAAAATATGATCAAAGAAAATGCAATACACGAAAAAGAGGACTCAGAAAAACAAGCGGAAAAAATATTGGATCAACTGAATGAGGAAAAAATTGAAAAACCAAAAGTTAAAAAACGAAAAAAATTCTTAGGTATTTTCTAATGCTCATTGAAAACAGACTTATTTACAGGGAAAAACCCAGAGTAGCCCCCGAAAAAAAAGAGGTGAATCAACCTGTATCCGAAAAAAAAGAAAATGCCGAGGAATTGAAGGCAAAATACGTGCGAGCAAAGAAAGCATATGAAAAGAAAATAAAAGAATTGCGGGAAAAAGGTGAAAAAAGAAACATGAAGGAAAGCGGAAGCGGAGATTTGGAAATTGCCCATGCCAATGAAATGTACCGGTATTTAAGTCAGCATTTTCTATTACCGAACAAGTATATGAAAATGCCGGCGGAAATGTCGGATAATGAATTTAATCATGATTTTAAGGAAAAAATCGGTATGGATCCCGCCACGGAATATGACTATGAAAGGTCGGAACTGGAATTGATTTTAACCGCCTACTACGAAGATTTTGAAGAGGAGATTAATAAAAAAAATGCGATTCGAATCCGAAATGCTGACAGTGAAAAAATTAATTCTTTTTTAAAACAATGGGTGTCATTTGAAAAAAATCTTAATAAAAAAATTGCGGAAAGAGAAAAACAAAAAGAAATAAATGAAGCCGATAATGCTTTAAAAATAGCTATTCAAAACGAAAAATAGCATGTTTAAAAACAAGAACATAACAATATGGAAAACCGAAATAAAAACACAACGATTTGTGTTTTTTCAGGGTACGCGCAGAATTGAAGGTAAAACTCAAGTAGCCAATGAAATCGAAAAAATTAAACCTGAAATGGCGCAAGCTGTTGATGAAGTCATTAAAATGATTGATCATGGGTCAACTCCGGAAGACGCGACAAAGGCCGCCAAAGAAGCAATAGACAACATAATAGCACCTTACAGGGCGCATAAAGAAAAAGTTGATCCCATATTTTTTGAATGGATAAAAACCCCAATGCAGGAAGCCAAAGATAAAATTGACATTAATATGCAGCAGTTTATTGAATTTTTTGAGTTTAAGAGGGTAGAAATTGAGGTCAAAGTAGTGAAAGAAAGCTATGGAACCATTTTGCGGCAAATGAAAAGCAATCCCAAGTTCGGGAATTTGGCCAAACTTGATGATATGAAGGAAAATCTTGGAAAATTGTATGAAAAAGTCAAAGCATACAGATTGTTTTCGGAGCATGAAAGACGCAGGAGTGATTTATACGAATACTTGGATGTTTTGACCAATGATGTCAACGATACCGAGGACACTATTAAATCATACTATATGCAAAAAATCGCCAGTAACGACGCTATAAACAATAAAATTGAGCAAACGATAGCGGGTGATAGAGTCCCCGATATACGTGATATTCAATTTTTTAAAGATCATTATCAATTTCTTCTGGAAACCAAGGAACAAATACAAAAAACCACCAATGGAAATGAATCCGCCAAGGACATTTTGGGTGAAATTGAAAACAGATTGTCACATATGAATGGAATTGCCAGTAGCGCGGGGATTCCGCTTGAAGGTCCCCTTAAAAATATGGATGCTTTTGCTCCCGCGCAAGAAATAACCACTTCCGGCGAAAAAGCTTTAACGGGTAAAGAGTCCCAAATTGAAAATATGCGACTTAAAGTTAAGGAATATTTGAAAGATTTAAAAGAAACCAATAGAAAACAGGATCATCAAAAACAATTAAATGCTTTATTGGAAACGTGTTCATTTGTTTTTTCCAATGAATTATTTGAAGACGCCGCCATACGGCAACTATTGGAAAGTGCCGGATTTGAAAACATAAAGCGAAAACCGCCTGTTCCTTACACAATAAAATATAGAGAATTCGGTAAATTGCCGGCAAGAAAAATTAAAATGAGACCCGGAGAAACGATAGTATCCTGGGAAGGAGAAGGTGGCAGATTAAAATCCGCCAGTAAAAGCTATAATGTCGGGCTTTCTAAGAAGTCCTAGTTCATCTTTTTTCTGATGAAAGCCGGAATATCAAGTTCACTTTCTTCAAAGTTTCCTTGTTTATTGCCCGCGCCCGCCGCGTTCTGGTTGTTTTGTGACGCATTTTGAGAAGCTCCGCCATAAGGAGTTCCACCAATTGATTGGTTTGAAAATGCATTCATGCCGGATTGGTTTCCGGCAAGTCCAATGTGTTGTCTTACAATATTCGGACTTTCACGACCTGAGTCATCAAAACCCGTAGCCACGACCGTAATTTTGATTTCACCGGTATAAGAATCGTTGATTACCGCACCAAAGATAATGTTCGCGTCAGGATCGGCGGCTTCCGTAATGATTCTGGCGGCTTCGTCAACTTCGAACATGCTTAGGTCGTTACCACCCGTTACGTTGAATAAAACACCTTTGGCTCCATCAATGGAAAGCTCCAAAAGCGGACTTTCAATTGCGGCTTTAGCCGCTTCCATAGCTCTGTTTTCACCTGATCCGTATCCGATTCCCATAAGGGCCGAACCGGCGTTTTCCATAACTGTTTTAACATCGGCAAAGTCCACGTTAATCATACCGTGAGTAGTGATCAGATCGGCAATACCTTGCACACCTTGTCTTAAAACGTCATCCACAACCGTAAACGCTTCTGTTAATGGTGTCTTTTTGTCGATGATTGAAAGAATTTTATCGTTTGGAATTGTAATTAATGTGTCTACTTTATTTTTTAGGTTTTCAAGTCCGTCTTCGGCTTGTGATGCTCTTCTGTGGCCTTCAAATGAGAACGGTCTGGTTACAACGCCAACTGTTAATACTCCAAGATCCTTGGCTATATCCGCGATAACAGGCATAGCTCCCGTACCGGTTCCACCACCCATACCACCGGTAATGAAAACCATGTCCGCACCTTCAAGCGCTTCACGAAGTTCGTCCGTGCTTTCTTCGGCCGCCTGACGACCAATGTCCGGATTGCTACCTGCTCCAAGACCGCGAGTCGTTGCTTTACCAATATTGATTTTGTTTGGGGCTTCAGAATGATAAAGTGCCTGAGCGTCTGTGTTTACAGCAATAAATTCAATACCGCGTAGGCTTGATTTGATCATTCGGTTTAAGGCGTTTCCACCACCTCCACCAACACCTACAACTTTAATAAGAGCTACCGGACTTACATCAGGTACTACTTGTTGTGAAGTTTTTGTCTGTGACCCTTGCCCGGAAAATAAATTTCTCAGTGAATCTTTTTGTTGGTTGGTAGCCATAATATTTGGTTGTAATGAGTATTTTTTTTAAATTTGGGTACTTATTTTTACTCGTAATTTGCTAAAGTGTCAAGAAGATTTTATGATTTTAAGTTTGGGGGTGGGAATTTTTATGGAAACAGGCTTCTAAACCAGTCTTTTACACTTCCAGCGGTTTTCTTCAAACTGAATCCTTTGAATGAAAAACCATAACTTCTATGTTCAAGGCGCGATCCCCATAAAATTAGTCCTATTGAAGTTGCGTAAGCCGGATCGTCAATTTTATCGACTACCCCGTCAAAGTTTTGCGGGAATCCAATTTGCACGGGAAGATTTAAGGTTTCACGTGCCAGGTCGATGGTACCGGGCATTTTTACGCCCGCTCCCGTAAGCACAACACCCGCCGGCAGCATTCCATCTCGATGAATTTTTGCCAGTTCATCTTTAACAAGAATAAATATTTCATGATATCTGGCCTGAATTATTTCGGCCATTAATTTTTTTGAAACCTTTTGAGTGTCGATTTTACTAACCAATGAAAGGTCAATAACTTCTCTGTCGTTTACGTCTGAAGGGTTACAGGTGCCATATTCCATTTTGATTTTTTCTGC
>WJJQ01000086.1 GCA_014729615.1 Candidatus Peregrinibacteria bacterium
AATAATATTTGTAAATTTAGCCGTGCATACATAAATTGCAAACCATTCCCGATTAACATCATCAAAACAATCATATCTCATGTCGTTACCATCATCCTCCACATATGAAAACATCAGTTTCACAAACTCGGCTCTGTTAATGGGATTATCCGGTTTAAAAGTGCCATCGGGGTATCCGTCAATGATTTCCAAATCTACCAAGGCATTAATTTCATCCTCAAAAGGATGCCCTGCTATATCATTCAAAGCAAAGGCCGCATTAGCACTCAAAACCAACCCAAAAATGACAAAAAATAAACGTTTCATTGCAATTTGTTAAAAAAACATAGAAATTATACCCTTACATTTTTAAAAAACAAATCTATGCCCGAAAAGCCATTTACAGATAACGAAAGAGAGCTTATTTCCATCATCGATCCGCATGTCTTTAACCGATTATGCCAATTGGAAGCCCTCATTACAGAAGGTTTTAATCAACGAGTCCGTATGGTATTGGAGGGGGATCCGGCATGGGATCAGGCATGTATTGCGAGACATACCGAGAGCGAATTGAGCATTTCAACTGTAGTGCAAGCAATAAGTGAGGATGAAATTGAGGGCCATTGATTTTATGGACATCTTTAAATGATGAATAAATCCTGCCCGGGCAGGAATCATGCAACAACTGGATAATTGCGCAATGGCTGTTCAGCCATAAGAAGAAAAAGCCAAAAGAAATCCCACAAATAAAAAAATACTTGACAATAAACTTGCAAGAATGTAAAATCCCATCTTAATTTAAGAGTCGAAATATAAAAAACGCTGTAATAAACGGCACAAAAAAGAGTTCTAATAATAGAGGGTAATCCTCAAACAGACCTGGCCAAACATATTAATATATAAATTACACATTACCAAAACACTATATGACAAAATATGCATATAATTGGTTAAAGAGAACGGTTGCGGGAGTAGCATTGCTTGCAATGTTAGCTGTTCCTTTAGCTCAGGCGCAAACTGTAACCACTCCCACCTTTGGAAGTTACTCTGTAACTCCTACGACTTTCGATCCTGAAAGTGAACTTTTGGAATTCGACTTCACCGTTGAAGACAGCGCGGGTGTGGTTGAAATCTACATTTACGACGGAACAGACCAGGTACACGAAGTATCGGGTGGTTCTCTTTTCGATGAAGGGGAATCAGGTTCTTTCGTTTGGGACGGTAAAATCAATCAATTACCGGCTCCGGAAAAAACTTATAATTACTACATGAGAGTCTACAATAACTTCGGCTCTGATCTAGTAACAGGCAACGTAACCGTCGACTACGACGAAGACACGCCTAGCGGGACAGCTCCAGAAGTTAACATTACCGACGTCAATCCGGATCCGTTCAACCCGGACGATACGGACGTTGACATTGAGTATACACTTAATGTAGAAGCCGACGTTACTGTTGAAATCAGAGACGGCAGCACTCTTGTAGACAGAATCTATGACGATGTTCAAAGAAGTGCCGGTACTCACACAGTTTCATGGGACGGTGAAGACGAAGACGGTGACGAAGTTAATGAAGATACTTACACAGTTTACATTCGTGCGGAAGTAAGCGGTGAACCTTCAGACAGCGACACCGACACTGTTGAAGTCGACTACGATGCCGACAATGACGACGACGATGACAGAGTGAATATCACCGATGAAGAAGTAAAATATGATCCCTACAACCCTGATGATGGAGATCAAGAAATTGAATTCCGTTTAAACAGAGCGGCTTACGTAACTGTTGAAATCAGAGAAGATGATGGAACATTGGTTAAAAGACTTGCTGAAGCTGACGGGGATTTCTACGACGACGGACGTCATACGGTTGAGTGGGACGGCGACGACGACGATAACGACCAGGCAAGAGATGGAGACTATTTCGTAAGAATCTACGCTGAAAGAAGTGGATACGGTTCAGATTCGGAAAGAGTTAACTTCGAAGTTGACGAAGATGCCGACAATAAAGATGACGATGATGACGACGATGACAACCTGATCGACAACATTGAAATCGACAATGAAATTTTCGATCCCGAAGAAAACGAAGAAGTTGAACTTTGTTTCGAAGTTGTTGAAGACAACACGGAAGTAACCATCGAAATTCTTGATGACGACAGAGACGTGGTTGTTGAATTACTGGACAGAGAAGAATATGACGACGGTGATGAAGATTGTGTTGAATGGGATGGTGAAGACGAAGACAACGACATTGTCAGAGACGACGTTTACCAATTCAGAATAGTTGCTGAAAATGACGATGAAGACGACAAAGATGTATTCTATGAATATACGGAAGTGGATACAGACGGTCGTATCATTGGATTCCCAAATGATTCATGTGGTGGATTTAATGACATTGATGAAGACAGCCCATTCTGTGAAGCTCTTGAATTACTGGGCTACTATGGAGTATTTGATGGATACGATGACGGATCATTCAGACCATATAATCCTATTAACAGAGCTGAAGTGGCGAAAGTTGTATTACTTGCTCTTGATTACGACATTCTTAATGACAAAGGATCAACACTTGGTTACTGGGATGTTCAAAGAGACGCGTGGTATATGCCTTACCTAAGAACGGCACAAAGAGAAAATGTTGCCACAGGTTACCCTGATGGATCATTCAGACCTTACGGAACAATCAACAAAGTTGAATTACTGAGAATGTTCCTTGAATCATCTGATATCAACGTTCCTTACTGCAATACTCAACCTTATAACGACACACCTATTGATTACCTGACAAGATGGTACATTGACTATGCGTGTTTCGCCAAAGCATACGGACTTGTTCCTTCATACGGTGGAAACATGAATCCGGATGAAACAATGACTCGTGGTGATGTTGCGAATCTGTTCTACGCTTTCGAAACAAGAGGATTGTTTGACGGTGAGAATTACAGATACGATGGAGGTTATTATAACTACGGATACAACAATTCTCCAAGTTACTACAATACTTATACAACTCCATACTATTATTACTAAGAAATAGTTCAAAGCCCCGCGGCGCGCGTTACGCGACCGCGGGGCTTTTTTGTTGATCGGCATTTGACCAAAACCCGCCCGCCTTTTACAATGCGAGTAATGATGAACAAAAAAAACCACAAAAAGCAGGGATTCATGGTCAGCGTCTTTCTGGGCATGTTACTGGGACTTTATCTTACCAGCGACCGGGATCATCGCATGAAAGGTGGTTTTTTAAAACCCATAAAGCGCACGTTTATTCGCAGACTTATTGATGTAAGAGAAGCAGGATAAAATGAAAATACCAAAAAAACCGCAAACCATTGGAATTATTGGTGGCCGCGGCAGAATGGGGGCCTTTTTCGATAAACTTTTTGAAAAAGACGGTTACACAGTATTAATTTCAGACAAACGAACAAAGTTATCCAATATAGAACTGGCCGGCGAAGCCGATGTTGTTATAGTCACAGTGCCCATTGCTCACACTGAAAAGGTTATAAATGAAATAACGCCATATGTACGAAAAGACGCGTTACTTGCAGATTTTACCGGCTTAAAAGAAATTCCCGTCAAAGCCATGCTAAAGAGCAATGCGGCTGTTATTGGTTTGCACCCAATGTTTAATGACGCGGGTCCGATAGCGGGCCAAACTGTAATAGCATGCCCGGCCAGGCCCAAAAAATGGTATCCGTGGGTTAAGGATTTTTTCCAGAAGCACGGGGCGAAAATCATAGAATTAAAGCCAAAGGAACACGATAAAACTATGGCGGTTGTACAAGCATTTGTGCATTTCGCCGACATAGCTTTCGGTAAAACATTGAAAGATCTGAAAATACCTGTAACGAAATATTTGCAATTGGCCAGTCCGGCATCCGACATAAAAATCGCTTTCGTAGCCAGACTGTTGGCGCAAGATCCGGACCTGTACGCCAGTATGGAAATGTATAATCCATATGCTTTAAAAATCCTTAGAAAATACGGTAAAAGTGTGCGCGAACTTATTAAAATAAATAAAAACGCCAATCAGAAAAAATTTGTTAAGTATTTCAATGACGCTACATCTCATCTAAAAAATTATGAAAAAGAGGCGTATGAAGAAACCAATTTTATAATTCATTCCGTGCTTGAACGCCGCAAACGCACGCAAGATATTGAACGAATCAAGAAGGGATTGAGCAAGGCGGAAAAATCTGACCTTGCGGTTCTGGGCCCCAAAAATACATATACCGACCTGGCCGCAAAGAAATATGACAAAAAGGCATCAATCGTTTATTACCCCAGCATTGCGGATGTGTTTGACGCGATTTCGGAAGGGCGCGCCAAAAAAGGCGTGGTGCCTCTTGAAAATTTAATTAATGGAACGGTGCGCGAAACTTTTGACGAGCTTTTTAACAAAAACGTCAAAATCATAGACAAAATAATTCTGCCCATAAGACATTCTTTAGTTGCTTTAAATGGAGTAAAACCGAACGACATAGACACGATTTCATCGCATGATCAGGCTTTGCAACAATGCAGAAAAATTTTGCAAAAAAAATATCCGACGGCCAGAAGAATCCCCAATACTTCTACAATCGCGGCTTTAAGCAAAATAATCGGCCAGCGGGACGGGCATTCCGCGGCAATAATCCCGACCGAAATAGCAAAAAAGATGTCACTAAACATTTTGGACGAAAATATAGGCGACAGTTCCGAGAATAACACAACATTCATCATCATAGAAAAAGGATCAAATATTAAACCTAAAGAGGCGGAAGGTAAGACCAAAACCGCCATCGCATTCAAATTCCGGAAGGACAAACCGGGATCATTAATTAAAATTTTGGAAAATTTTGCCGCTAACGATATTAATTTAACGCGTATTGAATCCAGGCCTTCACGTCACGACATTGGGAATTACATTTTTTATTTGGATTTTGAAGGAACACCTTTTGATAAAAAGGCGAAACAAATCTTAAAAAACATTTCCAAAAAGGTGGAAATTATGAAAATACTGGGAGTGTATTAACCTCTTATTGATTCCATCATTGCAACGCGCTGATCAATCAGCTCGGCTGTTCCAATGTCTTTTCGGTAAAAAACAGGGCCGCGAACGCTATTACAGGCTGATGCCGCAATTCTTTCGGCTTCGGCAATGTTTTCGCCAATTCCCACAAAAGCCACAGCCCTTGAGGAACTTAAGCGAATGCCTTCATCTGTACCGTCAACTGACGCGTAGTACATTTTAACTCCTTCCGGAACTCGGCCGATTTCAATCCTTTCACCCGCGGCAGATTTTTCAGGGTAGCCTTCCGGCACTATATATTTGCAGACAGTGGCCTTGTTTTCG
>WJJQ01000009.1 GCA_014729615.1 Candidatus Peregrinibacteria bacterium
ACTTCCGGCTCACGGGGCAAAAAGTGGCTTGCAGCTTGCAAATTCCATACCAAAAATCCGCTAAAAAATCGCAATATCTAACTTGGCTGGGGCGGAGAGATTCGAACTCCCGAATGGCGGGACCAGAACCCGCTGCCTTACCACTTGGCGACGCCCCATAGCAGCACTATCAAATTGCAATTCCCATTTTTTCAATCTCTTCCAACATATAGTTTTCCACCTTATCCACGCAATCCATCAACTCCCCTTCAGCATTCAAAACCCTAAAATCAAATTCCTCCGACAACTCATTTTCATGAGCTGCACTTTCCATTCGTTTTTCCACTTCGTTCATGGGTAATTCTCCCCTTTTTGCAATTCTCGTAATCAACGTATTTTTATCTTTTGCCTTAATAAATATCAATTTTACATGATCCGCCGGCAACAATTCTTTGTAAGACATTGCTCCCTGCACATCAACTTCTCGAACAACTACTTTTCCAACCTTCAGCGCGTCTTCAATCGGCTTTTTCAAAGTACCGTAAAAATTCAATCCATGTACCAATGCATATTCCAAAAACGCTCCTTCTTCAATCCCCCTTTCAAAATCTTCTTTGCTAACGAAAAAATAACTCTTGCCATCCTCTTCTCCGGGTCGCATTGCTCTTGTTGTAACCGAAATCGGATAAACAAATTGCGGATATTTCTTTCTGATTTCCTTAATTACAGACCCTTTCCCAACACCGGAGGGCCCTGAAATTACAAACACTAAACCTTTATACCCATTTGACATTATATACGTTTTATATTATAATATACTGATATTTAGCTCTTTGAGATTAAAGCATTAACAAAAAAAAGGCAAGATTCAGTCTTTCAAAATCATTTGTTTTATGCTATAATTTTAGGATTTTTTATCGGGTATTTCAATTCAATATCCCAATAAAAATCAAAGCTAAATTGTTCTTTAAAATCCCAACCACAACATGCGTTCGAAAAAAGGGCGGGCCGAAGTAAATTAGGCGGCACAAAACCGCGCTTAAGCCGTAAAAATATATTTCGGCTCTCCCTTCTTTTCGATGCAGGTTGCCCGACACCAACCTACACCAAACCTCTTCGAGGTTACAAAAAACACAAAAACAAAATAAACAAAAATGCTCTTCTCCCTTTAATCCTTGGGAGAGACAATCAAAAACACAAAAACAAAATAAGGACGATGGTGATTCACGTCTAAAAACAAAACACCAAAGAACGGTTGGGAGAAGCTTTTTAAAAGCGATAATAGGAACTGTCGGACCCTATTATAAACTCATCGACCCACGATTCTCCTCCGGGCTCCCATGAAATTGAGCATCGGATAGGATAGGTCGGTTAGAGTTCAAAGGAGTGCAAACTACTAAATCATGTCAGTTTGCACTCCTCCCCTAAAATTAAAACGGTAAATCTTCAATAGTTACTTCATCTTCAGCAGGCACTTCATTCATTGTGGCGCCGGTATTTTGACCTGCGTCAGAACCCCCCGCGTTCATTCCGCCATGTGGCGCTTGCGCCATAGCTCCGGCAGATGCGCCCGCGGCCGCCATTCCACCCATCGATGCCGCGTTTGCAACGGGCTCACCTCTTCTATCCAGCATAATCATATTGTCTGCCACAATTTCAGTTCTGTAGCGTTTTACACCGTCTTCACCTTCCCAGTCACGTGTTTGAATTCTTCCTTCAATAAAAACTTTCGAACCCTTTTTTAAATATTGTCCGCATATTTCAGCTAATTTCCTCCATGCAACAATATTATGATATTCTGCTTTATCTTGTTTTTGACCGCTTTGGTCGGTCCATGAAAAATTTGTAGCCACGGCAAACGACGCAACCTGCGACCCGCCCGGTATTTGTCTCAATTCGGGATCCCGTGTCAGATTCCCGATTATCTGAGCTCTATTCAATGACATTGCCATATAAATATATGTTATCTAATAAATGCGCCGTCACTATAACGACTAATCAAATTGACCGCAATTAATTTCGGGCACTTTTTCTAGACGGGATCTTAAAAGACCAGCCTCATACAATCCCCCGAAAAAAAATCCAAACCCAAAACTGAGCATCAAAAAACAAATAACGCTTATGGATAGTAAAATTACCTCTCTTTTTTCTATTGTAATTTTGTGATACTTCATTTTAAAAAAATATGTAATAATAAACTAAAATACCATTCAACAAACATAAGTATTTCTAACCAACATTATATGAAAAAAACGTTCCTATACTTCGGTGTCCTGACACTTGCTATTCTCATTTTTGCCGGATGCCAGCAACCCCAAAATCAGCAAAACGGACAAAATAAAAACAATCCCCAAAAGCAACAACAAGAACAGGAACAACAAGCAAACAAAAAAGTAACTGTTGGAGGTTCACTCACCATCACAGATGACGAAACTTCCGGCTCCATAACATCTGACGCTGAATCAAACAGCGACACCATGCCAATTGTTCTTGGTTATGATGAATACGACGATAACAGATCAAAAGAAATCGATTATGACAAAATACGAGACACACTTCTTGACGAATTCACATCACAAGTCACAATCTTTAATTTACCTTTCAGAGATGAAAACCCCAACATAGTTTACGTCAGTGCTTTGGAAAGCAGTTACGCACTGAGCCAAGTCACACGCCGAATTCTTGCCTACAACCTAAATGACAACACATTTGAAGTTATTTATGAAGACAAAGCCTTAAGCGATGATGATGACTCAAACTTCGTTTTCAGTGAATACCGAACATATGCAATGCAGGGCGATAAATTGATTATTGTTAAGTCCCCCGTTGACTACTCACCCGGCGTTTGCTACAACATTTGGCTTGCGGCATCAGGCACCACTCCATCCGCCACTGAACTGCTTTATCTGGACGTAACCAATCCCGAAGAAGGATTGAAACCATATTCCGTACCCGAATGGAAACTTACAGAAGAAAGGCAAGTTTTGGCAGATTGCGAAAAAGAATACCCAATGTAATCACAACTTATGAATCTTTACGCCTTTACACTTGGGCGCAAACATCTGATTTCAATTGCCGAACTGGCACATGTTATCAAAGATCAAGGACGTATAGTCGACATTCAAACGGAAACGTTGATTGTCGACTTAACGCGTCCCATCGAAAATCCGCAAACATTTCTTGATCAGCTGGGAGGCAGCATTAAACTGATTCAAATCACCAAAGATTTAAACGGGAATCCTCCGCAATTGGCCGACGAAATTCGTGACCATTTTTTAGCAAGTATTAATCATGATGACACAAAGTTAATTTATGGATTAAGCCTTTATAATTTCGCACAATCATCTAAAAACCTGTTAAAAAATTCCTTAATTTTTCTTAAAAAAAATCTTTCCAAAGAAAAAATAAAATCGCGCTTTATTAATAAGGATTTCAAAAACCTTACCTGCACACAATTGCATCACGAAAAAGTGCTTCAAAACGGGCTCGATTTCTCCATAATCAAAACCGCAAAAACTGTTTACATGGGGCATACCGTGGCTTATCAAAATTTTGAGAGCTATTCCAAACGCGACTATAATCGCCCTGCCCGTGACGCCAAAGTTGGCATGCTGCCACCAAAACTGGCGCAAATAATGCTGAATTTGGCCGACCTACGGCGCCCCCATGAAAAGAAAACCATTTTCGACCCATTTTGCGGACTGGGAACAATTATTAACGAAGCGACATTGATGGGCTTTAATTGTGTTGGATCCGATCTGCATGAAAAGATGGTCGAATCCAGCAAAAAAAACCTGAATTGGCTTTACGCGCAGTTCCCTGAAACTCCCAAAAGAAGTACACATTTTTTTACTAAAGACGCGACGCAAATCAATAAAGAAGATTTCGCCGGCAACACTATTGATGCCATTGTAACGGAGTCATATTTGGGGCCACCACAGAAAAAAATCCCCGATAACAAAGAGATCAACAAAAACTTTTCCCACAGCAAAGAACTGCTTAAAAGATTCTTGAAACAGGCGACAAAATACCTTGAAAAAGGGGCTCCCATAGTCATAACAATCCCCGCATACAGGCAAAATAAAACAATCAGAAAACTGAGTGAATTCCCCGAAATTGTAGCAAACAGCGGATACAAAATTTTACCTTTAATACCGCATCAACCGGCAAATCAATTTAAGTTACATACGGAAAACAGCCTTATTTACGACAGAAACGACCAATACGTGTGTCGTGAAATTTATAAAATCGTTAAAACTGTATAAGGAAAAGTGGCAAGCAGGCTGCCTACCACTTCCCCATGGTTAATGAACTTTCGTCTTACTCCGCCGCGGCGGATTCAGACTCAAGTCCGGATGGAGGCCGGATCGAAACCGGCCGTTTTTGGACTCCTGTGATCTTCGCGACAACAAACGACAAGATGATTGCGCCGAACGAGAAAAGCGCGCCCATCTTTGCCGAGTCTTGCATTGCGCCCGCGGGGAACGCAACGGTCGACACGAAGAGAGCAACAGTGAAACCAATGCCGGCCATACAGCCGAGCGTCAGTACGTCACCGAAGCTCATGCCATCCGGCAGTGAGAGCTTAAACGCTTTCACCGCCAGAAGAGCACACAAAAAGATTCCGACCGGCTTGCCCACGAAAAGACCGATCGTGACGAACCAAGTGACGGCGCCCACGCTCGAAAACGCGACGCCGGCGTTGGCAAGGCCAAACGCCATCAGAATCAGCTCCACTGGCCTCTTCCACCAGTGTTCGAAAGCGTTCAGCGGATCGTGAGCGTGATCCTCGGCGAAAATGCCTTCGTCCTTCGAGGCATGCGGGAAGGTGGGAATGATGGGAACCAAAGCGAGAGCGGGATGAATGCCTCCCTTGAAAAATCCCCACCAGGCCAGCGGACCGGCCACGACCAGATACAACCAGAAATTGCGAACCTTAAACATTCGCAGTATCGCATTGAACCCCATCGCACCCCCGACGAAAAGCGCGAGCGTACCCATACTGACAGCCTTCGTCGGATAGAAGAATGCCATAATGATCAAACCCGCCGCGTCGTCGGCAATCGCCAACAGCAATAGAAAAGGAATCGCGGGGTGATCTTTGCCAAACACAATGCGCGCCACCAGGTACGAAAAGGCAATGTCCGTCGCGCACGGAATCGCCCAACCGCGTGATGCTTCGTGCATTCCAAACCCGAGCGTCAGCCCGTAGTAAAGACCCGCGGGCCCCAAAATACCCCCGACCGTAGCCAAGAGCGGTGTTGCCGCTCTTCGCACAGAGCTCAGAGAACCTCCCGGCAGAAAGCTCTCGAAGATCTCTTTCGCAGCCAGCGCGAAGAAGAAACACATCAGAACGTCATTCACAATGAAGTGAAAATTGATGTGCGCCTGAGCCGAATGCACGAACTCGTTGTGGATCAGTTCGTGGTAGAAGTGAGGGTAAATGTTAGCAATCCCCAGAGCCGCCAGCGCCCCGACGATCAGGAAAATGCTGTTATCGAACAAAAAGTCGGTGCTTACCTTCGCCGCCGAAGCGACCGATGGCGGGAACAAACTAGCCTTTTTTGAATCGGACATTGTTTATGAACCTCCTTGAGTCTGTTGAATCTTTTGAATTGAAGTCGCCAAAAGCGACAAAAAACCATGAGAAAGTAATTGCAACCTGCTTGCCAATGATCACCTATTTATCTTCATCTTCGCAAAAGGTCATGCTTTGAAAGATTGAAAGCATAAATAGCTTCCGCTCCTTTACCCCAAAAACACAAAAAAATCAATGCTCTTAAGAACACTTTTACCAAAAAAGCATTGCCATTTTTCAGCCAAGCGGATAAAATCATGCGTGCATTCAATTCTAGAATGCGTATTCCTTATTTTGGGGATTCATTGAAAACAAGGCATTCCTCGATAGCTCAGCGGTAGAGCAACCGGCTGTTAACCGGTAGGTCACTGGTTCGAATCCAGTTCGAGGAGCCATTCATGAAATTGTGGCGCAGAAACAAGGTTTTGTGCCTTTTTGCTGTTTCGTAAAAAACCATAATTTGTTCAATTACACTCAAAATAATGCAAACACTCTAGTTTACAATACTTCTTTCTCCCAGAAAACCTAATCGATTAATAGACGAATCGTAGACGATTCCTCCTTACACATCCAACCTCAATTTCAATACATACGCCCTTTCCGCGGCAATAAAATACATGTAGATCGCCTCGTTATTTTTTACAATACACACTCTTAAGCTTTTGTGTAAATTGCGGATACTTTCCATAAAGCGCGCCAACCTTGTGACCATATTCGTTCACAACCAGTTCCATGACACCGGTGGCAGCCACATTAAAAATCTTTTTAATTTGAGAATCGGTAACGCGATCAACTCTATCGCGTACATTCCGACCAAGCTTCATTTTTTGCATTAATATTTTTTCATCTACAGGTTTTTCACTAACCTCATATAGCAATTCGTCGTTTCGTAAGGTTCGAACTTTTTGACCGGAACTCGAAACATTGTCATGCGCGTCAACAGGATTTTTAGATAGCGTCATATGAAACTGCTTATTCACAAACCTTAATTTATCTTTTTCAATTCTTGCGACATTTGCAACACCGATTCCAAAAGGACCCAGCTCTAAACTGTTAAAATCTCCCTGATTAAAAGGTTCAATAAGATGAGGAGCTCTTTGGGAAAGAAGCTTTAAGGCCGCTTCTTTTTCAAGCTCAACAACATCACTGCAAACCATAGTATTTCCATATTTATAACCTTCCTTCTTTCCTATCAGCATTAGAGTATATCTAATGTACTCCATTATAATTTTATAAAATGTTTCCAGAAAATAATTTCCATACATTTCTACAACTGCATTAATTACATCACTGTCTTTTCCACTTAACACATCCATTTGCTTCATCAGATTATTATGGATAAATTTTTGAAAAGCGGGATCACCGGGCTTCAAATACTGCGGCAAAACATTAGAAGCTGACGCTACGTTCAGCGATTGCGAAAAAACTATTTTTTGCGCGTCAATCGCGTTGGCCATTTTTACTATTTCCGCCATAGATCCAAAGGCGGTTGAGGAAACAGTATCTTTTAAAGTAACTATTTTCGGACGCGGACTTTTACTTAATGCGGGAACTAAAAACTCTTTTCTATGCGGCAATGAAATATACGGAACATCATCAAGATGCTCCACGGAAGTTCGCGACGCCGCTGGCGGCAAGTCGTGACAAACAGCAACTCCATTTCTTCCCTTTGCGTACTCGCTTAATTTACTCATTCTTTCATAATCCGCTCCCGCGCCAGTTTCAAAAATCAAACCTCCATCAGGTAAATTCAAACTATCTGTTAGCGTTTGTAAATGTCTTCCATTGGCCGCGCTATTACTTTTACGTATGGATTCCAATTCATCGTGAATCTCCGGCGTAAAAGACCCTAATGATTGCAAAGCGCCCGCGCCGACCATACCAACAAAAACTCTCTTACCATCTTGATCCATAATAAAAAACTTTTCAATTCCTTCTCTTGAAGCCATTTTATTACAAGCGGAAGACAATGACATTTTCGCGACATTTTCTAAATCAGCCCTATGTGTAACAACAGTCATACCTAGAGCAACTTCTTGTTGTCTTTGAACTTCGTTTGCGATTGCCCGAATATCTGCATTAATGCTTTCCGCTCCTGAAGCTCTTTCCAAACCTTCATACGGATTTTTACTCACTTTATTTAAATTTACCGGCTGACCGGCATATTGTTCCGGAATTGGCCATGGAAATGATTCAGGTACATACAAAGGCTGCACGCTGGACTTATTACTCTTTTTTAACTTTGACTTAGGCATAAAAAATTAGTTACAAGGGTTGATTGTAACATATATTTTTATAATGTCAATAGATGCCTCCAATTATAATCTACAAGCTGGAACAACCTGGCCAAGTCTTGTGTTTTGGACCTTTAATTACTTCCTTTTCCATATTTTTTATTAAAAACAAGAGAGCAAAGTACACTCAAATATCATTACTATCAAAATTTAAGTGTTGGCATTTATTGACAACAAGAACATGCAATTCGTACCTATGCTGTCATCACTACTTTAAGAAATAAAAGTCAAAGCCGTCCCCTTTTTTTCACCACGCCCCGTGCGGCCAATCCTGTGAATATAATCTTCACGTGACTCCGGCAAATCGTAATTTATAACATGAGTCACATTATCAATATCGAGTCCCCTGGCCGCCACATCGGTAGCAACCAGAACATTTGTAGAAGCCTTTTTAAACCTGTCTAAAGCCCTTTGCCGTTGCCTTTGAGATTTGTTTCCATGAATGGAATCCACCTTGAATCCGCCTTTTTCAAGAACCCGACAAAGCTTATCTACGCCATATTTCGTTCGACCAAAAACCAATACTTTTTCAAACGCCTCCTCAACTAAAAATCCCTTCAGCATATTGATTTTATCGTCTCTGCCGGAAACCTTAATAACTTTTTGTTGCACATTCACAGCAGTTTCACGGCTGACAACCGATATTTTTATTGGATTCTTCAAAAATTGATTAATCAATTCTTCAATTTCGGCCGAAACCGTCGCCGAAAAAAACAGTGATTGTCGTCGCGCCGGCAATCCCGACAAAATTTCTCTTATATCTTTAATAAAGCCAATATCAAGCATTCTATCAATTTCATCTAAAACCACACTCGCATATTGTTCCAGTTTAATCAGCCTTCTGCCAATCATGTCTTTCACTCTACCCGGCGTACCGATAATAAAGTTAAAGTTTTTTTTCAACTGATAAATTTGCGTATTCATACTCATGCCTCCAATACATAACACAGATCTTATAGATAAATTGTTTGCAAACGACTTAAATTCATCTTCGATCTGAAAAGCTAATTCACGTGTGGGAGCCAATATTAAAACCTTTTGATTTCTATCCGCCAAAACTTTATTCAATAAAGGAAGAAGAAAAGCGGCAGTTTTACCTGTTCCCGTATTGGCAATGCCCACCATATCTTTACCTCCCAACGCAAATGGTATGGTTTGATCTTGAATTGGAGTTGGATGTTTATAGCCTTTAATAGCGATATTCAGCTTTATTTTTGGAGACAGCTTAAAATCATCAAATTTATGCTTGCAAACATATTCCTGAGCAGTTGCTGCCACATGATGCGACTGGTTATCCACCAAAATTTGAATGTCTGAACCAACATTTTTTTTGGGTTTACTATTTCTTTTCCTGCGAAAATTAGACGGTTTTCTTCTACCGCCAAACGATTTATGTTTCATGGTTTTGAAAAATTGCTAACGAAAAATACAACAAAGAATGTAATAAGTCAATGTAAAAGTTTTTCTTGATTCAGAGCTTTCTAAAAGCCATTACTTTTTCATCAGTTAAATGCTCCAGGTCTTTGTGTATTTGGCGAACCCTGTTCAGCACACTAGCACAATTTATATAAAAATTATATAAACCGTGCTAGTGTCATGAAAGTATTACTTTATTTGTACCTACTACCCAAAAATACAGCTCCCCAAATATGAACAATTCAAAAAAAA
>WJJQ01000087.1 GCA_014729615.1 Candidatus Peregrinibacteria bacterium
GAACCAAAACAGACTCTGGAAAAAATTGGCCAGTCATTTTCCGTAACTCGAGAAAGAATCAGACAAATTGAGAAAATCGCCCTCGGCAAACTAAGAAGAACAGTTCAAAATTCAAAACTTAACAATATTAACAGTCTTGCCATCGAAATCTTGAAAGAAAAAGGCGGAGTGGCAACTGAAAGTAAAATTGTTTCGGAAGTTCTTAACAGAATATCCAGCTCTCAGGATGTAGATGCCAACATTATTAAACTGGCACTCAATATTAATCCGGAAATTAGCAAAACCGAGAAAACAAACTTATTCAAACCCTTCTGGAGACTTAAAACGGTCAGTATGGATACGGTTAAAAATATAGTTGCTAAGGGTATTTCTCTATTAAACAAGAAGAATGATGTTTTACAAAGTGAAGTGATCACTGAAGAACTAAAAGAATTGCTGGAAGGTAAAGAAAAAAACCTTTCGTCTGAAATTATTGTTTCTTCATTGGAAACAGATAAACGTATAAAGAAGGTTGATAATACGTTCGGTTTGATGATCTGGAGGCATATTAATCCAAGAAGCATTAGAGACAAGGCATTTATTGTTTTGAAAGACCATAACAAACCACTGCACTTTGTTGATATTGCCAATAAAATTACGGAAAGTGGATTTGATAAAAAAGTTGTTACCACTCAAGCGGTTCATAATGAATTAATACGTTATGATCAATTTGTGCTTGTAGGCAGAGGTTTATATGCTCTTAAGGAATGGGGATTCAAAAAGGGGACAGTTGCTGATGTGATTGAAGATTTGTTGAATAAAAAGAGTCCATTAACAAAACAGGAAATAATCGAAGGTGTTCTTAAACAAAGACATGTTAAAAAAGGAACCATTTCATTGAATTTACAGAAAAACCCCCGATTTGTCCGTGTCGGTCGTGCCGTTTATAAACTGGATAAGACAAAATAATGGTTGATAATTGCATTTTTTGTAAAATCATTGCCAAGCAAATTCCCGCAACAATTGTGTTCGAAGACGAACAAATAATTGCCTTTAAAGATATACACCCGAAAGCCAAGGTGCATTTATTAATCGTTCCCAAAAAGCATATAGCTACATTTAAAGAAATTTCTGCAAATGACGGTGATTTGCTTGGCCATATGCTAATAAAAACCAAAGAAATTGCCGAAGAACATCATTTAAACGATTATAAACTTTCGGTAAACGTGGGTCAGCATGGGGGCCAGGAAGTCTTTCACTTACATTTGCATTTAATGAGCGCCCCAAACTAATGCGAAGAACCTTTTATGTATTTTCTCCACAATGTTTTTAGCGCATCGCTTGTAACATAGGCCAAACTGGATAGCAAATCTTTCAGATTCCTTATTTTACTCATGGTCTTTGTCACTTCAAATGGATTAAAGCTTCTTGCCCTGAGCATTTTTTTTGCTTCTTTTTTAAGTTCCGCAATCTCCTTTTTTACTTGAGTTGAAACCTGAATGCGCATTACGTCGATTTCCGGTTCTTCATCTTCTGCGGACGCAAAATCCATACCTTGTCCACTTGTTTGCGCGGGGAACTTGGTTTTGGGCGCTTTAGACTTGTTTTCACTAACCTTTTCCGAAATTTTCCCACTCATTACTTCGGCGGATTCCAAATCGTCCAAAGTTTCACTAACTCCTTCAATAAATTCGCTATTATCAACTTCAAGTAAATCATCTTTACCAATTTGTTCCTTTTGTGAGGACTTAATTCCTTTTGATTCAATTTTATTTACAGGATCCATTTTATATATCTGCATAAATTCAATTAATAATAAATCAAAAACGGAAAAGTGTCAATTGAGATAGGATCATTATTTGTGTCTACACAATAATCTATGATATAAGTTTTGCAAAGCATTTAACGGTTTTTAATGATAGAAATAGAAAAAGCATATGATCCCAAGAAATTTGAAAATGACATTTATAAAAAATGGGAGGATTCTAAAGCGTTCACACCTGAAATAGACAAATCAAAGCGGTCCTATACGATTGCAATGCCACCGCCGAACGCGACAGGTACTTTGCATTTGGGACACGCGACCATGTTGGCGATTGAAGACATATTGATCAGATATAAAAGAATGAACGGTTTTTCGGCATTATGGATTCCCGGAACTGACCATGCGGCCATTGCAACGCAAAGCGTCGTTGAAAAAAAACTTCAATCGGAAGGAATAGAGAATCCACGCCGTCAACTGGGAAGGGAAAAATTGTTAAGTGAAATCAAAAAATATGTTCAGGATTCCAAACAAACCATTCGCAACCAAATCAGAAAAATGGGTTCCAGCTGTGATTGGACAAGAGAAAAATATACACTTGATGACAGTTTGAATAAGGCTGTTAATACTTTCTTTAAAAGGATGTATGAAGATGGAATCATTTACCACGGTGACAGAATTGTAAACTGGGATCCGAAAATGCAAACAACGGTCGCTGATGACGAATTGGAGTATAAAGAGGAAACAACAAAATTTTATTATTTTCAATATGGCCCTGTAGTTATTGGAACGGCCAGACCAGAAACTAAATTTGGAGATAAAGTAATAGTCGTGCATCCTGATGACGAAAGGTACAAAGAACTGCATGGAAAGGAATTTGAGCTGGAATGGATCAATGGACCTATTAAGGCAAAAGTTATAACAGATGAATGTATTGATCCTGAACTTGGAACCGGAGCAATGACAATAACACCGGCTCATTCACATATTGATTTTGAATTGGCGGAAAAGCATAATCTTGAAAAACCACAAATAATAGATTTTAATGGCAAATTGACTTCAGCCGCGGCAGAACTTGAAGGAACAGATATTGCGGACGCGCGTGATAAAGTAGTCGAAATTCTTCAAAAAAAGGGATTGTTGGTAAAAATTGATGAGAATTACAAACATAATATTGCCGTTAACTATAGAGGGAAGGGGATTGTGGAACCTCAAATAATGAAACAATGGTTTATTGATGTTAATAAGAAAGTCATAGACTGGAAAGGATCAAAAAGAAGTATTAAAGAAGTAATGCAGGATACGGTAAAAAGTAAAATGATAAAAATTGTACCGTCACGATTTGAAAAAACATATTTCAACTGGATAGATAATTTAAAAGATTGGTGTATTAGCAGACAGATTTGGTGGGGTCATCAAATACCCGTTTGGTATAAAGTCTCAAAGACGCACAAAGACTTATGGCAAAAACACAACGAATCATCAAGTTATTTATTGCAAAGCCTTGGCATTATGATTGATGATGTAATTTGCAGTGAAACAGAACCGACAGAAGGTTCATGGATTAGAGATCCCGACACATTGGACACATGGTTTTCCAGCGCTTTATGGACTTTTTCCACGTTAGGATGGCCGGAAAAAACAAAAGAATTAGAATACTTTCATCCCACTTCGGTTCTTGAAACCGGCTATGACATAATTTTTTTCTGGGTGGCCAGGATGATTCTGGCATCTACATATTGCCTTCGCACCGATGGTTTGGCTGAAGAAAATTGCGTTCCTTTTAAAGATGTTTATTTGCACGGTCTTATCAGGGACATAAATGGTTTAAAAATGTCTAAGTCAAGACCGGAAACCTGTATTGATCCGCTGGAAATGATTTATAAGTACGGTACGGATGCAGTTAGGCTAAGCTTAATAGTAGGTAATACTCCCGGTAATGACATGAGACTTTACGAAGAAAAAATTGCGGGTTACAGAAACTTTGTTAATAAAATATGGAACGCTTCAAGATTTGCTTTAATGAACGTTTCAAAGGAAGATTTAAATAGCGAAATAAACCTAAAAGAACATGCTAAAACCAGAGCCGACAAATGGATTATTAATCACATGAATCAATTAATAAAGGACGTAAACGGCAGTATAGAAAAATATCGATTTTCAGATGCCGCCACAATGATTTATGATTTTACATGGGGCAATTATTGCGATTGGTACCTGGAAATATCTAAAGGGGAACACTTAAATCCAAAAGTTTTACTGCATGTCCTAAAAAACATTTTAAAATTGCTTCATCCCTTTGTGCCGTTTGTAACAGAAGCTATCTGGAGCTTTTTAGACCAAAAAAATATGTTAATAAATGAAGAATGGCCGGAATACATTGAAGGAGTCAATTTTAATTCAGACGCGGAAGAAATGGAAAAGATCCATGATATAATAACGGCTATAAGGAGTTTCAGAGCAGAAAAAAAAGTGGATGCGGGTAAAAAGATTAACGCTATCATATATGGTGGACTTTGGACCAAAGCCATTGAAGAGAAAAGGGAGCCAATCATCAGAATGGCCAGATTAAGTGATCTGCAAGTGCAAACGGAAGGCGAAAAGGTTGAGAATGCTTTTTGGATACTTGCTGGCGGAATAAGCATTTATTTGCCGGCGGGAGATATGATTGATTTTGAAAAAGAAAAGTCAAAAATTAAAAAAGAGCTTGAAAATGAAGAAAAAATTATTTCCGGCTTAGCAAGCAAACTTAAAAATCCCGGCTTTATAAATAATGCGCCCGCCGATATTATAGAAAAAGAAAAGAAAATACTGGCCGAAAAAGAAGAGAGTTTGAATAACTTAAAAGAAAAGCTTGAAGAAATTAATAACATGAGTCAATGAGCACATCACAAGTTAAAGAATATTTAAAGGAAATGCGTGATAAGGTTAAAAGTCTTATCAAGCAGGAAAAATGGCAGGATGCGCATAAATTATGCATTCAAATTTTGAATAATGACCCTGATAATATCGCTTTCATACGATTAAAGAATAGAATTGAAAAGAAAGTTCAAAAAATTAATGTCAAAGCTATAAAAAATGACATGGCCTTGCTAAAACCATTGTATAGGGAAAAGAAGTATGAAGAGTTATTAGAAAATTTAAAGGAGCTGGAACCTTATATTCAGTTTTATCCTCCACTGAAGAAATTCATAATAAAAGTTCAGCAAAAATACAGCGAAAACGTTCATAATAAGCAAAAGCATTATTATGAAGATCAGGTAAAACACATAAAGGAATTAATCGAGAAAAAACAATTTCAAAAGGCAATACGTGACGCACAAAAGCTTAGAATTTTAAAAGTGAAGGAAGATGAATTAAAAAAATTAATAGACGATTTACGGACTAAATGGATAGATCATGAATTAGCGAAAAACAAGGAATTGCTCAGTAGCGATAAATATGAAGATATTTTATTAAAGCTTCATAAAATAGCTAAAATAGATCATTCCAATGCAAAATTAAAAAGACTAATTGAGCAATTCAAGAAAAAAAACGCAAAGCATAATATTGAATCACGAAAAGAATTTTTACATGAGGGCTTCGCAAAATTGAAACAACTGATGAAAAAGAAAAAATATGTCACCGCTCAAAAGGTGGCCCGGGAAATAATTGATATTAAGCCAAAAAGCCGGAAAGCTCATCACTACTTAAAAAAGGCTCAACGAAAATCGTCGAAAAGTTCGGAAAAAATGATTTACAAGCAGATGGCCGACAGTAGAAAAAAGCTAAAGTCTGCAGACAAAGTGGTTAAGATTTAAGAGTCTTTTTCACTTAATTTATATTGCTTTCTTCCTATTCTTATAAAGTCCTTTTTACTTTTTAAATTCAATAATACAGTTATTGGTTTAACCTGCCTTTTTTCCAAAACTTTTTGAACAATTTCTTCCTCATTTAAATTTCTATGCTCTCTTAATAAACCCTTGATAATGTCAGTTACAGTACCTGATGAATAACCCCATTCCTTTAACGCGTAAATACCGCGACCTATTAATATAAAGTCATTGAAGCGTATCAGTTCGTTATGCACAGCCTGCAAATTTACGCGCTTGTTATCAAACCTACTGTCAATAATTGTATTACATATTTCAACAAAATGCATGGGTGAAGAATGCTGCCTTAACACGTAAAAAATCTTATCTCTGAGGGTTTTTGGATTAATATGCTTCCATTTTATCAATCCCACTTTGTCATCTATTAATTTTAATTCCTTATGAATGCCGAAAATAGATTTAAATGTAGCTACTCCATAGCTGCCGAAACCTTTATTTATATTTTGTAATTCCTGTTTGATTTCACTGATTTTCAGTAATTCATTTTTTTTCTTTAAAATAGAGATAGTAGATTCCGCTACCGATTTAATTACAGCTTCATCGTATTCAACCAGTCTGTAATAAGGCTTTATTTTAATAGTGTTGCCATGTGCTGCGAAACGACTGTCTATGTGTAACAATAGACGAATTAAAGACGCGCCAAGTGTTTTAAAATTTCCTATTAATTTGCTTAATAAATCTTCCTCGCATAGTAATCCACCCGATTCAAGCAGAAGTTCATATGCTTCATTATTGACTCCGTAAAAAATACTGTAAGCTTGCAAGTTTCTCTTCAATTTTTGAAGTGCGCTATTTTCAATCTGACGAACTCTTTCACGAGTTACGTTAAAACTATTGCCAATTTCTTCTAATGTTTTCTTATATGCGTCATTTAAGGCGAACCTTTCTTCAACAATAATTTTTTCCCGTTCATTCAATAGCATTAACAATTTCCCTAATTCTTCCTTTATATGAGCTTCTGAAATAAGTGTGTCTGAAAAAGAATTATTCATAATATGATGTAGTTATTTTACATCAAGAGAGTATAACACTTTCTAGCGATATTGAAAGTTTATTTCAAAACATATCCTGCGCACGGGATTGTATGAATATACTTTTCGCCGGAAATATCCTCAATTTTTTTTCTTAATTGAGACACATGTACATCAACCGTATTCGTAAAAATATTGGCATTTCTATCCCATACATTTTCCAAAATAGTAGATCTGTTCAGTACTATCCCTTTATTAGACATTAAAAAATGCAATAAAGCGAACTCCTTGTTTCTTAAATTTATGATTTGATTCTTATGTTTTACTTCATGCTTCATTAAATCTAGCTGCAGGTCACGAACCATTAATGATTCTTTTTCTTGAAATTCTTTGTTCTGAAAAACCGCAATTTTCATTTCAATGGCAAGAGTTCTAAAAGAAAAAGGTCTAATGTAGAAATAGTTAATTAAGTTTTGTCGTTCAAATATCTTTAATTGTTTTGAAAAATGATCGGCCAATAAAAAAATTGGCAATTTCGGGTAATGCTTTTTGATTTTTTCCAACACACTTTTTAAAAAGCCACTGTCAGCAAAATAAATAAAAACTCCGTCATAATAGGGAATCTGAACTAAATAATCCGCATCTTCTTTATGCAGAACAACTTTGGTCGCAAGATTTTCATATTGTAAACCTTTTTGTATGAAGGTAGATTGCCTGTAAATATCCGAAATTATTAAGACCTGCATGTTTTAATTTAAAAGGATTGATTAAATAAGGATATTATTAAAAAATGTCAACTTGGCTACCATTTGGAAAGTCATATAATAGCCTTAGAGAAGGCAATAAAGCTTAATGTATTATATGTTGTAAAATATCAATCAACACATGAAGGATCAAAAGGAATTAACGGCAATATTACGAAAATCAGGCATTGAGAAATATAGATTAAAACAAATCTATAATGCCGTGTTTAATAAAGGAATTACAAAATGGGATGAAATTACGGTTTTGCCCCAAAAAGATATTGAAATTTTAAGCAAAGAATTGCCTATCCTTTCAATAAATTTGCGAAAAGAAGCTGTTTCAAAAAATCGAGATACTCACAAAAGTGCGTTTATAACTAAAGACAATTATACGATTGAATCGGTACTAATGAGTTTTAGGGATGGTAGAAATTCTGTTTGCGTTTCATCTCAGGTTGGCTGTCAGTTAGGTTGTACATTCTGCGCCACCGGCAAGCTGGGCTTTTATAGAAATTTAAATTATGAAGAAATTCACGATCAAGTTTTATTTTATAGTCAAAAATTAGTTCAGGAGGGCAAAAGAATAAGCAACATCGTATTCATGGGAATGGGCGAACCATTCATGAATTATGATGAAGTAATTCGATCCATTAATTTTTTCAATGACAAAAGCGGATTAAATATTGGAGCAAGGTCAATAACAGTTTCCACATCGGGTATTTGCGAAGGAATTAATAAACTGGCAGATTTCGACAAGCAAGTGAATCTTGCCGTCAGTTTACATGCTCCAAATCAAAAATTGCGTGAAAATATAATGCCGATAGCTAGAAAGTATGACTTAAAAAAACTTATGGAAGAGATTGAAAACTATATAAAAAAGACCAATAGACGTGTTTCGTATGAGTATATTATGCTAAAGGGAATCAATGATTCGGAAGAATGTGCAACACAATTATCCGGATTAATTAAAGATCAACTTTGCCATGTGAATTTAATTCCTTATAATGAAACTGATCATGCGGGAAAAAGCACAAGCAATAATGATACTATCAACAGATTCCGTGATATTATCAGTAACAATGGTATAGCTGTTACCGTCAGAAAAAATATGGGTAATGATATAGACGCAGCTTGTGGTCAACTTGCAAACAAATTAATAAATTCATAATAATTAATAAAATGGCACAACAAGACAACGCTCAACCACAAAACAATATCCAGGTTAAAATGGATCCTGCAATGGAGCAGGGGAAATACGCAAATGCGGTTTCTGTTCACGTTAATAAAAACGAAGTGATTTTGGATTTCGGATACATACTTCCTAATATGAAACCGGCAACAATAAAAGTGGTTGAAAGAGTTAATTTATCTCATCAAACGGCTGAAAGCTTTTTAAATGTTCTTTCAAATGCCATGCTAGATTGGAGAAACAAGAAGAAAGACTCCGAAAAAAAGGAATAATCCGGTTAAACAATTAAAGTCTAACCTTCAAAGGCCTTATCATTAAGGTAATCTTTGATATTTTTTACAGAGACTCGACCCTGATCACCAACCTGTTCCATTGTATCTCTGTGCCTTAATGTAACCGTATCATCTTCAAGAGCTTGATGGTCAACCGTTAGGCACCAGGGCGTGCCGGATTCATCTTGTCTTCGATATCTTTTACCAATAGATCCCGCTTCGTCATAATCGACTGAGATACCTGCGGCCAATAGATCAGCATATATAGACTCCGCTTTTTCTTTCATGCCATCCTTTTTCATCAATGGTAAAATTGCAAGTTTAAATGGAGCTAAATTGTATGGAAATTTAAGGACAATTCTGGTTTCTTTATTGCCATTTGCGTCATCCACTTCTTCTTCAAAATAATTTTCAAATAAAATTGCAAGAAATATGCGAGTAAAGCCCGCTGAACATTCTACAATATAGGGATTATATCGTAAATTACCACGTTCCACATCAAGGTATGACAAGTCTTTTCCACTGAATTTCGCGTGCTGATCAAGGTCGTAACTTCCTCTATGATGCAAACCTTCAATTTCTTTAAATCCCAGTTCACCGAATTTATATTCAACGTCCCATGCATCCGACGCGTAAAAGGCGCGTTCATCTTCACCATGTTGGCGCATTCTAATATTTTCCGGGGAAAGTTTTAAAACATCTGTATAAAAAGATTGACGATTTTGTTTCCAGTTTTCATATTGCTGATCGGCTTCCGAAGGATGACAAAAATATTGAACATCCATTTGTTCAAATTCTCTCATTCTAAGAATGAATTGTTTAACCGTTATTTCATTTCTAAACGCTTTTCCAATTTGAGCAATCCCAAATGGTAGCTTCTTTCTTGTTGTTTCAAGAACATTTTTGAAATTCAAATAAATATTTTGGCATGCTTCTCCTTTTAAATAGGCTACCGTACTTTCATCTTCAATCGGACCCAAATGTGTTTTTACTAATAAATTGAACCTTTTTGCCTTAGATAAAGGGTTACCATCCGGACTTACAATATTGTTTGCCGCGACAATGTCATCAACTTGTTCCGGTGTTAAAGCGCTACCATCTTTAACGGCACCGGTTTCTTCCAATAAATGATCGGCTCTAAACCTTTTATGTGTTATCGAATCTTCAACCATCAGATCGGCAAAACCTCCAATATGACCGCTTGCTTCCCATACTTTCGGATGCATAAAAATCGCACCTTCAATTTCAACAACGTCAGGCCTACTTGTCACGTTCCATTTTCTCCAAATCTGAAAAATATTGTTTTTTAACAAAACACCCAATGGGCCAAAGTCATAAGTAGCCGCATAGCCCCCGTAAATATCTGATGACGGATAAACAAAACCCTTACGCTTGCAATAGTTTACAATTGTATTTAAATCTAAATTTTCTTTATCAAATTCCTTTTCGGACATATTTATTATTGTTAATTACCAGCCGATTTTAGCAAATAAAGGCCCACATTGCAAAAACCATAATGAATTTTATAAATATTTTAACTTAATGGTCTACATTTAAACCAAATAATTTTGTTAAATGCTTCCAAGAGAAAAAATAATCAAGCATGGGGTGGAAAAACTATTGGATAAAGAACTTATCGCTTTAGTTATTGGTCATGGCAGTCGTAGAGAAAATGTATTTAATATGTCTGAAAGGATTACAATGCTTTATGATCAGGAAGAATTGGCAAATCAAAAAAGTGTAAACAAACTAAAAAAAAGCTTTGATCTTAATGCGGGACAGGCTTCAAAGTTAATTGCATGTTATGAGCTCGGCAGGCGTTATTTTCTAAAAAAAGGAAATTTCAAACAGATTCAAACAACCAAAGACATATTTGATTATTTAAAAAACATGCAATATTTAAAAAAAGAATATGTAAGGGGCATATATTTGAATACAAGATATAAAATCATTCACGATGAAATAATTTCAATAGGCACTCTTGAAAGCAATATGTTTTATCCGAGAGATTTGATTAAACCCGCGATAGAACATGACGCGGCCTTCATTTTATTGGCGCATAATCATCCTTCCGGAGATGCCGGACCCAGTTTAGCCGACTACAAAGTAACAAATGATGTAAAAAAAGCCTGTAATTTAATAAGAATACCTCTCGTGGACCACGTCATTATTGGAAATGAAAGCTTTTTCAGTTTTAGCAAAGATAAAAAGAAAATAATGTAAAAGAAGCATAATGCATAGAAAAAAACTGAAGATTATGCTAAAATATAATGAAATAAAAACAAAAAATGAGTCAGGAACAATTATTGGAAGTATTACAACAGACGTGGCAGTTTATTATTAGAAATCCCATTCAAATATTGGTTTCTCTAATTTTAGGCTTTTTATTGATTAGATTTTTGTTCAGACTTTCAAATTATCTATACACATCTATAGTAGTTGCAAAACGCCTGGTACATCTTAAAGTGACTTTACCGCGTGAAGAATCTCAGAAAGATAAAGAAAAATCTGAAATTAAGGATTTCAAGGAAATGATTGGCGTGATGGAACAATTTTTCAGAAATTTACATGAAATAGGAGAATTATCACTTTCTAACAGAATAAAAACTTGGTTTTTCAAAGACGATATTGTTAGTTTTGAAATTGTGGCTAAAGATAAAGTTGTAGATTTCTACGTAGTGGTCCAGAAAAGGTATTTCGAATTGGTTGAAAAACAAATAACCTCATATTACCCTCATGCTGATATTCAAACCGAGGATCCAATAAATATTCAGCCAAAAGGGAATAAAATCAAATGCTTTTTTGCATTTCAGCAAAGACCGTTTTATTACCCGCTTAAAACATTTAAAGATTTGGGCAATGACCCATTGAATGATTTAACCAACATTTTTTCTAAGTTTGATGAAAGCGACGTAGCGGTAATTCAGATGGTTGTAAGGCCGAACACAAAGAATAAATGGAGAAAGAAAACTGAAGAAGCGGGTTCGCAAATGTTTTCAGGTAAAAATCCGTCTAAATTTAAAATTCCGGGACTTGGATTTTTGGGGTCTTTCCTTGGAGCCTTGGTTTGGGGAGGTGACAAATTTGCCAAGGAACAATCCAGCAATGAAAACGCGGGTCCTTATGGTGCCGGAGGTTATGTGCGCATGCTGCAAACACGTGAAGAAATTGCAAAAAAAATCGGTGAAAAGGCGGGAAACGTTTATTTTGACACCAAAGTTCGCATAATTGGCTCAGGTAAGACCTGGGGGAGGGCTCTTGAAATTACAAACAATATCGCGCTCGGACTAAACCTTTTTAAAGACGCTCAAATGAACTGGTTTCAGACAAGAAGAATAATTTTAATAGACAGAATAAATAATTTCTTCATGAAATATAATTTTTTACGAAGAGTGTTATATGCCAGATTTTTCGGGCTTGGTGAAAAGCTTTCTTTGTTGGATTCCGCGGAACTTGCTTCTGTATATCATTTTCCGTCAAGCAGATTTAATTACACTCCAATCATAAACTGGTTGAAATATAAAGTTTTACCCGCGCCGGTAGACTTGCCGAACGAAGGGATCATTCTGGGCCACAATGTTTATCGCGGTGAGAAGAAATTAGTAAGGATTATGCGAAAAGATAGAACAAGGCATCATTACTGCATCGGTAAATCCGGTGCCGGTAAATCAGCATTTTTAAGTTATATGGCAAGACAAGATATGGCAAATGGTGATGGTGTCTGCGTTGTTGATCCGCACGGCGATTTGATTGAGGAATTAGTACAATTTGTGCCAAAAGAAAGGGCGAAAGATGTTATTATATTCAATCCGGCAGACACTGAACGGCCAATGGGACTAAACATATTAGAAGCCCAAACGGCACCTGAAATGGATTTGGCGTCGAGTCAGGCGACCGAAATATTTATTAAAATATTCGGTGATGAAATATTCGGTCCCCGTATTCAGCACTATTTTAGAAACGGATGTTTAACTTTAATGGAAGATGAAGAAGAAGGCGCGACATTGATTGATGTGCCAAGAATATTCGTAGATGAAGATTTCATGAAATATAAAGTTAGTAAGGTGAAAAATCCGGTCGTACGGTCGTTTTGGGAACATGAGTATTCACACACCGGAGAACGAGAAAGACAGGAAATGATCCCTTATTTCAGTTCAAAATTTGGTCCATTCATTACAAATTCGATTATGCGTAACACGATTGGACAAACCAAATCCGCTTTTAATTTTAGAAGAGTTATGGATGACCAGAAAATATTGTTAATCAATCTTTCCAAAGGTAAGATGGGTGATTTAAACACGCAGTTGCTCGGTTTGGTCGTTGTGGCAAGATTACAAATGGCGGCTATGTCACGTGTGGATATGCCAGAAAGTGAAAGAAAAGACTTTTACCTTTATGTTGATGAGTTCCAAAATTTCGCTACGGATTCCTTCGCGTCAATTTTATCGGAAGCCAGAAAATATAGACTGGCTTTGATTATGGCCCATCAGTACATAAAGCAGTTGGAAAGAAAACAGGATACATCAATACGTGATGCGGTTTTCGGTAACGTCGGTACAATGATGTCATTCAAAGTTGGTGCTGATGATGCGGAATATATGGCAAAGGAATACGCACCGGTTTTAACGGAACAGGATGTATTAGGTATCGCAAATTACAAAGCCTATATTCGTTTAAACATTAATAATTCGACCTCCCGACCATTTTCACTGGAAACAATTTATGATATGAGCTCTGCTAACCCTAAGATAGGTGATATTGTTAAGCAATATTCGCGTATGAAATATGGAAGGAAAAAAGAATTTGTTGATCAAGAAATAGCCGCAAGAATAGGTATTGACCTAGCCTAAATGAAAAATTTAAATGCGAAAATTACAGGATTGAGTTTTTATTTATTAATCATTTCGATTTTAATTTTGGGATTCACGTTCGTTAATGCTCAAAAAAACAACCAAGCACAGATAGGAGCCAAAGAAGCAAAGATTAGTGTATTAATCAATGAAGTAGGGGACTTGAGACAGCAAAATGATTCTTATCTTGGTTTGTTTAATAAATTTGCAGAGGAAATATATGAAAGTAACGGCAAAATATTAGAAATAAAAAAAAATATTAACGAAATAAACAGCACAAAATCTGAAGAAATAACACAGTTGCAAACTGAAATGCGTCGTTCAAATGAAGACCTTATTGCTGAAATTAATCATAAAGAAGAATTAATAAATGAATTGGCAATTAAAAATGACAACCTTCAAGACAAAATAAAATATATAACAAATGACCCGGATATAATTAATTTTTTATTTTTGGGTATTAATGCAGGTCTCACAGACACAATCATTATTTCAAGCATAAATGAAAAAAAACAAAGCATAAATTTTTTAAGTCTGCCAAGGGATTTATCATATAATGGTCGTAAAATTAATGAATTATACACAAAATTCGGAATAGAAAAGGTAAATGAAGCTGTCTTTCAAATTACGGGTTTAAAAATCAATTATTACTTTGCAGCTGACATGAATGTATTTACTGACTTTATCGATGAAATTGGAGGAATTAACGTTTATGTAGATAAAGCAATAGTCGATAACTCATATCCGGGTCCAAATAATTCATACATTACCGTGAACATACCAAAGGGAAAACAAAGTATGAATGGCACACAAGCATTAAAGTATGCCAGAAGCAGAAAAACCACTTCAGACTTTGATCGATCTAAGCGACAGCAAAAAATTTTAACGGCAATTAAAGATAAAATTATAGATATGAATTTAATATACCAAATAGATACTGCAAGAAAAATTTATGCAATATTTTCTGAAAAAGTTGATAAAAATTCAAATTTATTTGAAATGCTGGGATTTGCCAGTGACTATAAAGATTACCATATTAATACTGGCAATACGATTGATACGACAAATTATTTATATTCAACCAGAAATTACAAGGGGCAATATATATTACTGCCCAAACAAGGCTCTTTCAGTAAGGTAAATGAGTTTGTGTATAAACTTGTAAATAATTAAATGGTAGCAGGGGCGAGATTCGAACTCGCGACCCCAGGCTTATGAGTCCTGTGCTCTAACCAACTGAGCTACCCTGCCATGTTAAACAACCATTGGTTGCGGGGGGAGGACTCGAACCTCCGACCTCCGGGTTATGAGCCCGACGAGCTGCCTCTGCTCTACCCCGCGTCGATTAGCGCATTAGAATTTACTTATTTTATTGGCTTTTGTCAAAGAAAAACTTCCACCATTTCCGCGAATTTGATAAACCGGCGTATGCGTTACCGGTCTCATCTTCATTGTTTGCCACTCCGGTTTCACTTGTTTCATCAAAAGCTTCTTTGGGAATAATGATC
>WJJQ01000088.1 GCA_014729615.1 Candidatus Peregrinibacteria bacterium
CGTCTGGATGCTCGAATGCTCCAGGAGTTCTTTGAGGCGGTAGAGGTCTTTCGTCTGCTGATAAAAGGTGATGGAGAAGTAGTGCCGTAGACTGTGGCATGAGAAGTAGTTCCTCTTCCACAGCTTTTCGATCCTGTTTTCGATATTAACCTTCAATGTAGTGGAAGCTGGAAACGGTTTGTTAGGTTTGAATCCTATCTTTCTGAGCCTGGAATAAACATCATCAAATATATCCTCTGCATCATTTACATTTCCTGAGATCGGTTTCCCTTTGCTTATACCTGAAAAAGCCCCTCCTTCTTTAATAATAAGACTGTTGAATATTCCGATCCGTAGCCCCCTGTACGCCATTAGAGCTACTGCAATAGCACTCGGGACCGCTGCTTTTCTTTTCATATGTGAGCCTTTCCCTGTAGCCTCGAGGTCATTCAGGAAGGAAGTAATGAGCTCTTCTACTTCTAAAGCCGAAGGAACATAAGCGGACCGGTCCTCCACTTTCATCTTTAACCGCTTCATTCCTTTAAAAGGGTTCCGTTGAATGTCCTCTAGATTCACTAAATGATTGTACAAGGATGATATATAGGCGATTTTGCTGAGTACGGACCGATAAGCGTACCTCTCTTTTAGGCTGTTCCTATACTGGACCGCTATTTCGTAGTTAACATCGAGAGGATGAACATTCCGCTTTGAGATGTACTCCAGGAAGTCATTAACGGCTTTGAGATAAGACCGCTTGGTATATTCCGATGTCGTTGTGTCTGTTATCCACGTATTGATACGATCCTCGAGGTTAAAAGTAGCCTTGTCGATTTTGTTTTGAAGCTGTGCCTTTGCCCGGTCCATAAGAAGCTGTTCGAATATCTTTCGTTGTGCCTCCTCCGGGAGCTTATCGATATCGAGCTCATGGACTACTTCTGCCAGTTTCTTATACTTGTCTGCGCTGATAATGTCTGCCATATTTGCCCCTTATCGTTTATTATAAACATATATTATAATAAAAGAAAAATCAGGAAGAATAAAGCCCTTTTTATGGGGACTTTCAGGCATAAAAAAAGCCAGGGTTTTCACTCCCTGGCTCCGCCACATTATAGTATAACCTCTGGTTTTCATGCTGTTTGTTCACAAATATTATTTTCCTCTTCTTTGTCGTCCTCAGAACACTCTTCTTGATAAAGCTGGTCTAAAGCCGAACGCAGCCATAGTAAATCGTTTTTATTGAATTTATCAGTAAGCAGGTTTTTCCATTTAGCCTTAAAACTCCCTTTTCCCTTATGGAGTACATCATTCCACAACATTCCATATATTCCTATTTGAAAGCACGACACAATCAAGTCATCATCAAGGCCGGCATAGAGGGGTTGGTTTATCGTGTACGGAAAATCTTTATATTTTGTCCCAGCGTAAATAGCGAAATTCAGTAAGCCTTCTCCTGTTCGTTGTAGAAAACTGTTTGTCAAATCATTTCGTATTTCACTAAACCTTTCTCCAGCTGAGGTCTCCTCCGTATCTGTATCGGTTCCCTCTGCTCCATTGGAATCCTGATGAGTATCTTGATGGTTTTCCAGGATGTACTGTTTGATCTCTTCGCCTTCGAAAAACTTTGAATCAACATCTTGATCTCTAAATAGCTGTTCATAGGCATATCGGTTTTTTGTGAATTCAAGAGGGAACTCGTTAAAATAGTATTTTCGGACACGGGGGAGAGCATATTTGAACCAGACCCTATTATCAAAGGCACTCCATAATTTATGTTGTTTCCATTTGTTTTTTTCCTTCCTGTGCTTAACTTTGATTACTCCATCCTCCATATAAAGGACTGGCCATCGGCCATTCAATTCCTCTTCAAAGCGACTTTGCATCAAAGTATGTACCTTCTCCGGTCTTGTTTTTTTCCATTTAAAGATGGCTAAAAATCTTCTCTGTGAAGAATAGGCTTTTGCTTCCTCTATGATTTTATCAGCCCAACGCCAACTGAACTCCAAATCCGCAACAGTTGCGGATTCGACAATGAAAGCCCCGAGAACAGCAATCCGCCATTCGTAAATATTTCTGTAGTTGAGTGCATGCCGGGGTTTGATCGGGGTGTGCTTTTCTACCCATTTCTCGAATTTTCCATGAGGGAGTTGGTCTTTTACACAGGCAAGATAACATCCCTCTTCAATAATCATTCGGACTGTTTTTTTACTCTGCCCCATGATTTCATTATGTAACGAGACGATTTTGTCTATCGTCTCTTTCGGTATAACAACACGTTTCTTTTTACTCATTTATTTCCTCCTTTGTAAAAAAAGCCTAGCCCCGCGCATACATATAGGCAGGGCCAGGTAGATATTTATTTATGCCTATGATTGGGATCTTCAGCACAATATTGCTCGGATGGCTTAACAATATCGTCCATCCCTTTGCACATTTCGTCCATCCCTTTGCACATTTCTTCAATTATGGGACCCCATTCCAAAAATAAGTCTTTGATTGCTTGTCTGTTATTAAACTTTTCCGATTCCATCTTCGTTACTCCTTAAACTGCAATTGGCATTGCTTCTTCATGTTCTTCTGGGTTTGTATATTTCCAAAGCTTCCGAAACAGCCCTTCATCTCTACTGAGGGTGTGCAAAACTCTAGAATATACCTCTTTCGGGAACTGGTCTGAGACGGTTAATAATAGTTTGCCTTCGACATAGACATTATTCCCTTCAACTTCGATTGTAAGCGGAGCCTCTTTGCTCCACAATTTGGTTTTCATTAAATCCCCCTTGTGTTTCTGTTAAAAATCACTCCCTAATCTCCTTGCCCGGGATTGGAGATTATTCCCTTCTTCTTCTTCTCTGGCAATGTTCGTTTTTCACTCATCCTGAAGGCAACGGTTAGGCACGGTTAGAGCTCGGGTTGAAACCTACCAATGAGTCGTATTACCAATGTTGTTTTTATCGATGGTTGCAAGATGTTCTTTTTACTTAAAATACAACCGCTGTATCTATCTATTAGTATATAATCTTACAGTTCATCTCTAAAGAGAAACTTGAATTTTTTTACAAAAAAACAAAAAAATAGGAGAACCACCCTATCGAGCAGCTCTCCGTCCGTCTTGGAACGACGATCTCAAAGAAATTTGATAGCCAGAACTGTTTCCCTCTTCCGCCGGCCAACAGCGAGGTGTACTCAAGGTCCGCAAGCTCTGTCCTGGTCCCTTTACTTTTCAGCCTTCACGACACATCAAGCCAACAGCAATAATGCATCAGCCGTATTCAAAAAGGTC